>CANJID010000024.1 GCA_947474395.1 Caulobacterales bacterium | reverse complement strand
GTGACGTGCAGCAGGCCGTCGATGCCGCCCAGGTCCACGAACGCGCCGTAGTCGGTGATGTTCTTGACCACGCCTTCGCGGACTTCGCCCTCTTGAAGCTGGCTGACCAGCTCGGTGCGCTGTTCGGCGCGGGCTTCTTCCAGGATCGCGCGGCGGGAGACGACGATGTTCCCGCGGGGACGGTCCATCTTCAGGATGGCGAAGGGCTGTTCCTTGCCCATCAGCGGGCCGACGTCGCGCACGGGGCGGATGTCGACCTGGGAGCCGGGCAGGAAGGCCGAGGCGCCGCCGAGGTCGACGGTGAAGCCGCCCTTCACGCGGCCGACGATGGAGCCCATCACGGGCTCGGCCTTGGCGTAGACGCCCTCGAGGCGGGTCCAGGCCTCTTCGCGCTTGGCCTTCTCGCGGCTGATCACAGCCTCGCCGGCGGCGTTCTCGACCCGCTCCAGATAGACCTCGACGGTGTCGCCGACCTTCGGCGTCGCCTGGCCTTCGGGGCCGGAGAATTCCTTCACCGGGATGCGGCCTTCGGTCTTCAGGCCGACGTCGACGATGACGAAGTCCTTTTCGATCCCGACCACCAGGCCGTGGATCACCGAGCCTTCGCCGATTTCGCGGCCGCCGAGAGCTTCTTCGAGGAGCGCGGCGAACTCGTCGCGCGAGGGGGTCATGCTTTGGTCGTCTGCCATGGGTATTCCGGATTGAGGCGGGACGCGGCCTTGTCTGGCGCGCGCCGTCGCGGTGGATGTGAAAAAGCCGAAAATGCGCGGTCCATTCCCGGATTCCGGGCCGTGGCTCGCGTGAAGTCTGGAGTCCCGCAGGTCATCCTGGAGGCTGGGCGCGTGTGGATTAGCCCGGACGGGAGGAGGCCTCCCAGCGAGCTCGCGCCGCCTCGACGATGCGGCGGGCCGCATCGGCGGCCTCGTCTATAGTCATTTGGCTGGTGTCGAGCAAGACGGCGTCCTCCGCGCGCACCAGGGGGGCGGCGGCGCGCCCCGAGTCCCGCTCGTCGCGCTTATGGATGTCGGCCAGCACCTCTTGATAGGTCGTCCCCTCCGCCTGGAGCTGTTTCCAGCGGCGCTGGGCCCTCACCTCGGGGCTGGCGGTGACGAACAGCTTGGCCGGAGCCTCCGGGGCGATCACCGTGCCGATGTCGCGCCCATCCAGGATCGCCCCGCCCTTTTGCAGGGCGAACATGCGCTGGAAATCCTTCAGGGCCTGGCGCACGGCGGGGTGAACCGCCACCCGGCTGGCGGCCTCGCCCGCGGCGCGGGTGCGAAAGGCGGGATCCTCCAGGGCGCCGGCGTCGAGCCCGCTCGCGACCCTGGCCGCGAAGCCTTCGTCGTCGAGATCGCCGCCGATCCGCACGACCCCGACACCCACCGCCCGGTACAACAGGCCCGTATCCAGCACCGGAAGGGCGAAGCGCCGCCCCAGCCCCACCGCCACCGTTCCCTTGCCCGAGGCCGCCGGCCCATCCACGGCGATGACGAAATCCAAGATGAGCCCCTTGCGCCCGAGACGGGCGGCCCGCCTGGGACCGCCGTGACGGGGCCTTTGACAGGGCCGGTCGTAAGTGGCAAGGGAGCCGACCGTCCGCAGACCCCATGTGCGCCTCCCGCGCGCCCGCAATTCGAGGGACTTCGCCTTTGGCCAATCCGGAACTCGGCGCTAAGCAGATTTGCCCCAACTGCCAGGCCAAATTCTACGACCTCGGCAAGCGCCCGGCCGTCTGCCCCAAGTGCCAGACCAGCTTCGATCCGGAAGAGGCGCTGCGCAGCCGCCGGGTCCGCGCCCGCACCGTCACGCCGAACTATGACGAGCCGGACGAGACCGAAGAGAAGAAGGTGGTCGATCCGGAGGTCGAAGGCTTCGAGGAAGAGGCCGAGGAGACCCCTGAGCTGGACGGCGCCGCCGCGGTCGAGCCGGTCGAGGCCGAGGACGACGCCGAGGAGGGTGTGGTCCCCGACGCGCCGGAGCCCGACCTCGGCGTAGAGTTCGAGGAGGAAGCCGCCCTCGAGGAGGACGACGCCGAAGGCGTGCCCTTCCTGGAGGACGAAGAGGACGAGGACTTCCCCGAGGACGAGATCGGCCTGCCCACCGACGAGGAAGAAAGCCGCTAGGAGACCGGCGGCAAAGTGGCGCGAGGCGGCTTGATCTGCCTCGGCCGCTGGCCTATGTCTCCCGGCCTCGCGGGGCCGACCATCACCCGCGACCCGGTTTTCCGGGGCTATAGCTCAGCTGGTAGAGCGCTTGAATGGCATTCAAGAGGTCAGCGGTTCGACTCCGATTAGCCCCACCATTTGGGGGGCCGGACTAAAGCCCGGCCCCCGTTTTGTTTCGCGGCTACTCTGAAGCAAGAGCGATCGGATGAAGCGCCGCACGATCATCATCGTCGCCCTTGTCGGACTGGCCGTTCTGTTGCTCGCGCTCGGCTGGCGCGGCCTGCCCAACATGAGGACGGCCGACCGCGAGGGTCGGATCCCGCGCTTCACGTGGATAGCGGCCGGCGACCCACGGCCGACGCCCGGCCTACCCCATGTGTTTTTCGGCCTCGGTCCCCTGGTCTCGTCCCCCCGCGTCGGCCCGCGCCAGATGGAACACGCGGATCGATGCCGCGAGGGCCCCGCGGTCGAAGCTTGCACGCGGCGGAATTGGCTGGCGTTTCTCGCCCGGTTCGGCGCTAGCGAGCTCACCTCAGCGCCCGACGAGAACAGCTATCGCTTCTTCCGCCTCCCGAGCTTCCGACCCTGGACGATGGCCGAACTGCACGTGCCCCAGGATGGGAAGGGCGTGATGGAGATCGCCACCCAGGGCGGGGAGTCCGATCAGGCGCCGGCGGTTCACAGACGAGTTCTCGTGGATCCCAAAGGCGCCGTCTCCTTCGAGCGCAAGCTCCAGGCCTCCGATTTCGGCCGCATAGCCGTCGATCCCCGCGCACTCCTGATAAGCCCCCCGCTCTGCTACGACGGCGTGAGCTATCTCTTCGAGGCCCAGGTGCGCGGTTACTACCGCTATGCCGTCCGCCACACCTGCGAGGTGGACGAGAACAAGGTCCAGGCCTGGGGAGACGCAATGCTCCGATTGGAGAAGCCTCCGACCTAAGCCGCCTCTTCCCTCAATAACCAGCCGAACACCCCGGTCGCCGCCACTGCCCCGGCGATCTGCGCCGCGACGAACAGGGGGACCGACTGGGGCGCGATCCCCGCGAAGGTGTCGCTCAGGGAGCGGGCCAGGGTCACCGCCGGGTTGGCGAAGGAGGTGGAGGCGGTGAACCAGTAGGCGGCGGTGATGTAGAGGCCGACCGCCATGGGCGTGAAGGCGGGCTTGAAGCGCAGGGTCCCGAAGATCGTGGCCAGAAGGCCGAAGGTGGCGACGAACTCGGCCAATCCCTGGGCCGGGCCGTCGCGCAGCTTGGTCGAGACCTGCAGGACGGGTTCGGCGAACATGGCGTGGGCCAGCCACACCCCGAGCACCGCCCCAACCCCTTGCGCGCCCACATAGGCGAGGCCCGCCTTCCAGCCCTGCTCGCGGCGCAGGACGAAGGCGAGGGTGACGACGGGATTGAACTGGGCGCCCGAAATGGGCCCGAACACGGTGATCAGCACCACCAGGGCCGCCCCCGTCGCCAGGGTGTTGCCAAGGAGGGCGATGGCGTCGTTCCCGCCGCTCAGCCGCTGGCCCATGATCCCCGAGCCGACCACAACGGCCAGCAGCAGGCCCGTCCCGAGCGCCTCGCTGACCAGGCGCCGCCCCAGGCTGAAGCCCGCCATCAGGCCTTCCCGTCCGCGTCTTCCGTCTTGCCGATCGCGTCCATCTCCCGCTTCAGCGACAGGCGGTTGAGACTGGCCAGCGGCAGGTTGGCCATAAGGCCGATGCGGTTACGCAGCATCCGGGCGGTGTCGGCGAAGGCCAGGGCCACCTGGGCCTCGCTGCCTTCCACCGCCGCCGGGTCTGGCAGGCCCCAGTGGGCGGTGACCGGCTGGCCGGGCCAGACCGGGCACACCTCTCCGGCGGCGTTGTCGCAGACGGTGATGACGAAATCGAGCGGCGGGGCGCTCGCGACGGCGAACTCGTCCCAGGGCTTGGAGCGCATGCCCTCGGTCTCGATCCCGAGGCTGTCGAGGAGCCGGATCGCCTGGGGATGCACGGTCCCCTTGGGCATGGAGCCGGCGGAATAGGCGTGGAAGCGGCCCCCGGCGAGCTGGTTCATCAGCCCCTCGGCCAGGATCGAGCGGGCCGAGTTGCCGGTGCAGAGGAAGAGGATGTTGAAGGCTCGGTCGCTCATGGCCTGTCTCCCGGGACGCAGCAGGCGGCGGCCCGCTCGGCGATCAGGGCGAGCGGGGCGCAGATCTCGGGAGAGCCGCCGCAGCAGTCCTCCACCAGGAAGCCCAGCAGGGCGCCCATGCGCTCGTAGTCGGCGGTGTAGATGATCGAGCGCCCCGCCCGCCGCGAGGCCACCAGCCCCGCGTGGCTGAGGATATTGAGATTGGCCGACAGGGTGTTGGGGGGCGTCCCCAGCCGCCGGGCGATCTCTCCGGCCGCCAAGCCCTCCCCGCCGGCCTGCACCAGCATGCGGAAGACCGACAGGCGCCCCTGGTGGGCGAGGGCCCCGAGGGCCGAGGTGGCGTCATTCATCTCCATACTTCCACGTTAATGGAAATATATGACGGGCGGAAGAGGGGCGTTGGGGCCTCCCTAGATCCCCGCCCCCAGGTCCTGGAACGCGGCCGCCGTCAGAGCAGGGCCGGCCTTCTTCTGCGTCTCGATCACGTCGGTGTCGGCGAGCTTGGCGACGAGGCGGTCGACCTGGACGGCGATTTCCGGGGTAGCGGTGATCTCCCACCAGGCGGGGCGCGTCACCGGCCCCAGCGCGAACAGCCAGGACGAGGGCACCCCGTCCGCCTGTAGAAGCGCACAGTCGTCGGTCTCCAGTCCCAGCTTCAGGGCGTCGGCATAGGCCCAGCCGCGGGTCTTGATCTCGTCCAGCAGGGGGATGGCGAGGCGCCCGAGGTCGCTGGCGGGGCCGGTGCAGTTGGCGACGCACGCCGCCTCGAACACCCGCGTCCCGCCCCCACGCATGCCGAGGGTCACTTCGGCGCGGCCGTCCTTGATGGCGTAGCCCTTCACCCGCGCCGCCCGGATCTCCAGCTGACCGGAAGCGATCAGGGCGTCGACCTCACGGGCCACCCTGGGGGCGATGCGGTGGCGGTGGATGTCCCAGCGGGCGCGGGCGTGGCGGATGAACTGGCGGCGCTGGCGGCTGCTCCAGCGGCTCCACACCGCCGGGATGGCCGGGCGGGCGGCGTCGAACACCCTCTGCCAGGGAATCTCGTCGGCTTGCGCCGCGGCCACCTCGGCCCGGACCCGGCGCATGGTCGTCACCGGAGAGGCGCCGACCATCTCGTGCAGGAAGGCCGGCCAGGCGCCTCCCGGCCTGTGGCTCTGCGGCACGAGGCCCCGGCGCGAGACCGCCAGGATCGGCCCCCTATGACCGTCGTCGGCCATGCGCAGCACCACATCCACCATGGTCAGGCCCGTGCCGATCAAGAGGACGGGCGCGTCGGGGTCGAGGTCGGCCATGGCCCCCCGCGCCCAGGGGTCGGGGGTGAACAAGGGGCTGTCGTAGAACCAGCTGTCCGGCCCCCCCGGCGGCTGGGGCGGCAGGTTGCCGGTGGCCATGACCACGGCGACGGCCTCCAGGGTACGGCCGTCCTCCAGCTTCACGCCCCGCTTGCCGCGCTCCAGGAGCTGGCTGACCCGCCCGCGCAGGGCGACCAGCCCCGCCGCCGGGCCGTAGGATCGCGCCGCCTCGAACCGTTCAGCCAGGTAGGCCCCGAACAGCGCCCGGGGCACGAAGGCGGCGGCGAGATCGCCCCCCGCCTCCTCCAGCGCCGCCGCGATCTGGTCCGGTCGCTCCGACAGCCAGGCCTCAAAGGAGGGCGTGAGCCCCAGCTCCATCCGGTGCACCGGCACATTGAGGAGGTGGCGCGGGCGGCAGCCGCCATAGGCGAGGCCGAGGCCGATCCGGTCGGCGGATTCCACCACCACCACCCGCAGATCCGGGCGCGCCCGGTTCAGCTTCAGGCCGCAAAGGGCCCCGGAAAGCCCGCCCCCGACGATGACCACCGTCGGGATGGCGTTGCTCAAGACGCGCTCTCCGCCACGAGGGGCAGGCCCTGCTCGCGCCACATCTTTATCCCCCCGTCCAGCGCCGCCGCGCGGGGGAAGCCCAGAGTGCGCAGGGTCGCCGCCGCCAGGGTGGAGATGCGGCCGAACTCGCAGCAGGTCAGGATGCGGACCGTCGGGTCCTTGAACTCGTCGTTGACCCGCAGCTCCAGCTGGCCGCGGGGCAGGTGGCGGGCGCCGGGGATGTGGCCGGCGAGGTAGGCGTCCTTCTCCCGCACGTCCAGGATCACCATGCCGGGGTCGCTTCCGCGCTCAACCTTGGCCGCCAGCTCCTCCAGGGAGACGAAGGCCACCATGGCGGCGGCCTCCGCCAGCAGCTGGGTGACGGTCTTGCCCCCGTTCATGTTGGTGCGCAGGGCCTCGGTCAGGTGGGTCGGGGCCGAGAGGTCGAGGTGGCGCATCATGTCCACGAACTCGGCGCGGTCGCGCTTCTGCAGGCGCGGGTTGTCGGCCAGCTCGTCGCCGATGGTGGAGTGGCTGCGCCCCTTGTAGTCGTGGGCCGGGAAGACCATCAGCTTCGGGTCGAGCTTCAGGAGGTTGCCGAACAGGCTGTCATAGAGCTCGTCGGGGTCCCCCGTCGGCAGGTCGGTGCGACCGGTCCCGCCGATCAGCAGGGTGTCCCCGGTGAACACCCGGTCGGCGGTGACCAGGCACATGGAATCCCGGGTGTGTCCGGGGGTGTGCATGGCCTTCAGCTTGATCCCGCCGCAGATCAGCATCTCGCCGTCCTCGAGCCGCAGGTCGGCGTAGGGGGCCGCGCTCAGCCGGTGGGTGACGACGGGCACGTCCAGCCGCCGCCCCATGTCCCGCGCCGCCGAGAAGTGGTCCGCGTGGGTATGGCTGTCGACGATGTAGCGGATGCGCAGACCTTCCTTGGAGGCCAGCCCCAGGTAGCGGTCGATCTGCCGGACCTCCGGATCGATCAGCACCGCCCCCCGCGTGTCCGGACAGCCGACGAGATAGGACTGGCAACCGCCGGTCGCGACCTGTTCGAAGATCATTGCACGCTCCCCCCGAAGCGGTTGGGAACCTTAAGACGGCTGCTTGGTGGTGCGCAGGTACGGCTTGTGGGTGGTGAAGCCCGGGAACAGGGTGGCCGCGTCCTCGTTCGAGACCGCCGGGGTGATGATCACGTCCCCGCCCTGCTTCCAGTTCGCCGGGGTCGCCACCTTGTGCTTGGCGGTCAACTGCATGGAATCGATCACCCGCAGGATTTCGTCGAAGTTGCGCCCGGTGGTCATGGGATAGGCGATCATCAGCTTGATGGTCTTGTCCGGGCCGATGATGAAGACGTTGCGGACCGTGGCGTTGTTGGCCGGGGTGCGGCCCTCGCTGGTCCCCGCCGTGTCGGCCGGCAGCATGCCGTAGGCCTTGGCGACGGCCAGGTCGGTGTCGCCGATCATCGGGAAGTTGGGCGCCGTGCCTTGGGTCTCGGCGATGTCGAGGCTCCACTTGGCGTGGTTGTCGACCGGATCTACCGACAGGCCCAAGAGCTTCACGCCGCGCTTGTCGAACTCCGGCTTCATCCGAGCCACGGTCCCAAGCTCGGTGGTGCAGACCGGGGTGAAGTCCTTGGGGTGCGAGAAGAAGACGACCCAGCTGTCCCCCGCCCACTCGTAGAAGTGCAGCGGGCCTTCGGTCGAGGCGGCGGTGAAATCCGGGGCGACGTCGTTGATCTGCAGCGGCATGGTAGGTCCCGATATTGCGCAATGACTTGGGGCGGCACCATGCGCAAAGACGCCAGTTCCTGCAACGGCTTCGCAGGGCGCGGCGGCCGTCGGAGCGCTTGTTCTGCGGGCCCTCGCCGGAGCGGTCGCAGCATGGTTACCGCGACCTGAAGACACCGTTCAGGAAAATCATAGTTACCGCTGGATTCACTAAACAACTTTCTCGGATTTTGACTCTTGGCGGCTATCGTTCCCGTGTCGTCTCTAGAACAGACGGCCCAGATTTGTGGGAAACGCCATGCGCTATACTGTCGTCGCCGCCGCCGTTGTCGCCGCCGCCCTGAGCGGAACCGCCGCCCTTGCGGCGCCTCTGCAGGTGCAGATCGACCATTCGCAGCGCCTGTCCCTTCCGGGCGCGGCGGGCACGGTGCTGGTGGGCAATCCCGCCGTCGCCGACGTGACGGTGGTCGACAGCCGCACGGTGTTCATCTCAGGCCGGGGCTACGGCGTGACCAACCTCGTGGTGCTCGACCGCAACGGCGCGACCCTGTTCGACAGCGAAGTGATCGTCGGCGGCCAGCAGGCCATGGTCGCCCTCTATCGCGGCCCGACCCGCAGCGACTACGCCTGCGCCAACGGCTGCCAGGCCACCGTGCGCCTGACCAGCAGCAGCGGCCCGGCTCCGTCTTCCTCGCCTCCGCCGGCCCCCTCGCCTCGAAGCGGCGTGCTGGGCGGCGCCCTCGGCGGCGTCGCGGGCATGGCGAGCGGCGCCCTGAACACCGCCGCCGCCGCGACCGGCCCCCTCACCTCGGCGCCGACGGCCGCGCCGAGACCGTAAGACCCCTCAGCCGACGGCCGCGCCGCTTGAACGCGGCCCCTCCAATCCACACATAAGCGCTACCGTTGAGACGCTCCGCGCCGGTTTTCGGGCGGGCGTCATGGCGGGCGAAGTCGCTTGGATACGAGGGCTCGCCGATGACGAGGACATTGCTGTTCGACAGCCCGTTCCTGCTTGGTTTCGACCACACCAGGACCCTGATCGAACGGGCGGCCAAGGCCGCAACCGAGGGCTACCCGCCCTACAATGTAGAGGCCCGGGACGACGGCGGCGTCAGGATCACCCTGGCGGTGGCCGGCTTCTCCCCGGACCAGCTGCAGGTCACGCTGGAGGACAACCAGCTGATCGTGGCGGGCAAGCGCGACGCCGACGTCAAGGAAGGCTCGAAGGCCGGCGGGGAATATCTGCATCGCGGCATCGCCGCGCGCGGGTTCCTGCGCACCTTCATCCTGGCGGACGGCATGGAAGTGAAGGGCGCCGTGCTCGAACACGGTCTCCTGCACATCGATGTGGCCCGCCCTGAACCCGAACGTAGGACCAGGCAGATCCCGATCCGCACAGCCGGCTGAAACCGGCGGCCCGTTGCGGAGTTACCTTGAGTAAGGAGGCGGTCACATGATGACGCCAGACATGACCAATGAAGCGTTCGCCGCCCTGGGCGGTCCCGATCTCGTCTACGTTCGGGCCGTGAAGGCGCAGGAGATTCTAGGAGGCGCCGCGCCGCAGGCGCTCGACAGCTTCCACCTGGAGCCTGACCAGACCCTCTATGCGCTGCACCGCGCCGACGGAGCGCGCCTGGCCGTGCTGGCCGACCGCGACTCCGCCTACGCCGCCGCCCTCGCCCACGAACTGGTGCCCGTCTCGGTTCACTGACGAAATCGACCTCTCCCCTTGTGGGAGAGGAAGGGGCCCATCGAATCGCGATGGGAAGGAGAGGGGTTCACCGCCCCTCCCCGCATCCCGACCAATCCGGAAAACCTAGCGCCGCCCCTCTCCCGACCGCCTGCGGCGGCCACCCTCTCCCACGAGGGGAGAGGGGTTCAGGCCGCCGACGGTTCGACCTGCTGCGCCAACAGGGCGTAGATGGCGTCGGCCGAGCGCGCCTGGCGCAGATGCTCGCGCACCTCGCTGCGGCGCAGGATCCGCGACACGCGGGCCAGGGCGCGCAAGTGCTCCGAGCCCGCGTCCTTGGGAGCCAGCAGGGCGAACACCAAGTCGACCGGCTGCTTGTCCAGGGCGTCGTAGTCGACCGGGGTCTCCAGCCGCACGAACACCGCGTGCATCCGCTCCAGCCCCGGCAGGCGGGCGTGGGGCACGGCGACCCCGTGCCCGACTCCGGTCGAGCCTTCCTGTTCGCGCTCCAGAAGTGCGTCCAGCACCTCGCCCGACTTCAGGCCGAGGGACCGGGCCGCCGTCTCGGCGGCGATCGCCAGGGCCTGGCGTTTGCCCGAGGCGTTGCCCCGGTAGACGATCGCGCCGCGATCCAGCCAGTCGCCGATGTCCATGCTTGCTAGTCCCGGGCTCTCTTGTCTCGCGCCGCCTCAGGCCGCGCCCGCGGGGGCGACGGCCTTGCGCAGCCTGGCCGGCGCCCGTTCCGGGTCGATCCAGCCGATGTTGCCATCCGCGCGCCGGTACACCACCGACACGCCCCCGTGAGCCGCGTTCCGAAACACCAGGACAGGGGCCTCCGTCAAGTCGAGCTCCATCACCGCCATGGAAACGGTGAGGCTGCGCACCTCCGATTCGGTCTCGGCGATGATCGCCCCGGCGGGGGCGCCCTCGCCGGCGGAACCGTCGTAGCCCCATTCGTCTGAGCCGAGCTCGTCCTCGTCGTCCGGGGCGCGCAGGACCGTATAGGCCGCCCGCTCGGCGGCGGCGCCGTTGTGCGGGTGATGGCTGGTGAGGCGGCGCTTGTAGCGGCGGATGCGGCCCTCGACCCGCCCGAGGGCGATATCGACCGCCGCGTGGGCGTCCGTGGCGCTGCCGCTGGCGTTGAGCTTCTGGCCGGTGGCGAGGGTGACCCGGATTTCCGCGCCTATCGCTCCTTGCGCCTCCTTGGACACCACCACCTCGGCGCTGCCCCCCCGCTCGAAATACTTTCCGATCCCCCCCGTGAGCGCTTCGGTGACACGGGTCCGCAGGGCGTCGCCCACGGCCATGTGCTTACCCGAGACCTGGATGTTCATGCCGGTGGTTTGCAGGGGGGTCGTAGAAGCCATTGCGCGTCCATCCATGCTGTATCGTTGAAGGCGGCCGGCCTGAGCCTAGAAGCCCCATTCTAGCAGGACGCGACCACTCATGCCTGTGGAACGCGCGCCCTTCGCGCCGGTTCAGGGCGAAAGCCTAAACCCTGACCAGTTGTCAAAGACCGAACACGCCGAACAAGTGATGCGCCGCGGCTACCGCCGCGCCCGCGCTGAGAACCAGCACCGTCACGCTGAGGGCCGCGAGCAGGTAGCCCGCCAGCGCCAGGGCCCCGTCGCGCTGCACCAGGCTGAGGCCGAGGGCGGCGATCGCCGACGCCGGAAGCATGTTGCCGAGGGGGATCGGCAGGATCAGCACCAGGACCAGCAGGGTGCAGACCACCCCGATCAGCCGGTCGCCGATGGGTCCGAACAGCAGGCTAAGGCGCGGCGCGGTCAGGCGCTCCACCTTCTGCAGGGACGGGATCAGCCGGGCGAAGGCCCGGGTCAGCACCTCCCGATCGACCGAGCGGCGGGCGAGGGCTTTGGGCAGCCAGGGCCGGCGCACGCCCAGGGCGAGCTGGGGGGCGATCAGCAGCAGGGGCAGGCCGAGGATGGTCGAGCTCCCCGGCGGGAGGGGCAGGAGGTTCGGCGCGGAGAAGACGAACAGCGCCGCCCCGAAGGCGCGCCGCCCGAAATGGTCGATCATCTCGCCCACGGTGATGGGACCCGGGGGGCCTTCCCCCAGCTCCTTCAGAAGGGAGGAGAGCGAATCCCAGGGATCGTCGCCGAGGTGAGGCTTTTTCTTGAGGGGAATGGACTGGGGCACGGAAACCATTCAGGGCAGGTATGCAGCCGGGGCGTAGTCCGCCAGGGGCCTCAGCAAGCTTCCTTCAAGGTCCGGCGCCGCTCCACCGAGGAGGGGATGCGCAGGGCCTCGCGGTACTTGGCGACGGTGCGCCGGGCGATGTCGATCCCGGTCTCCTTCAGGATCTCGACGATGCGGTCGTCCGACAGCACCCCCTCCTGGTTCTCCCGCTCGGCGTCGATCAGCACCTTGATCTTGTGGCGCACGGCCTCGGCCGAGTGGGCCTCGCCGCCGTCGTTGGAGGCGATGGAGGAGGTGAAGAAGAACTTCAGCTCGAACACCCCGCGGGGGGTGGCGATATATTTGTTCGAGGTCACCCGGCTGACGGTGGACTCGTGCATGGAGATGGCGTCGGCCACGGTCTTCAGGTTCAGGGGCCGCAGGTGCTCGACCCCGTAGACCAGGAAGCCGTCCTGCTGGCGCACGATCTCGCTGGCGACCTTGAGGATGGTGCGGGCGCGCTGGTCCAGGCTCTTCACCAGCCAGTTGGCCTGGGCGAAACATTCGGAGACGAAGGTCTTCTCCGCGTCGGTCTTGGACCCCCTGGCCACGGTGTGGTGGTAGCTCTGGTCCACCAGCAGGCGCGGCAGGGTGTCGGCGTTCAGCTCCACCCGCCACAGGCCGTTGTTGTCCTCGCGCACGAACACGTCCGGAACGACCGCCGGGGTCGGCTCCCCGCCGAAGGCCGCGCCGGGGCGCGGCGTCAGCGAGCGCAGCTCGCCGATCATGTCCCTCAGGTCCTCGTCGTCGACCCCGCAGGCCTTCCTCAGGGCGCTCATGTCGCGCCGGGCCAGGAGTTCGAGGTTGTCGAGGAGGGCCATCATGGCCGGATCGCAGCGATCCTTCTCCTTGAGCTGGATCATCAGGCATTCGCGCACGTCGCGGGCGAACACCCCGGTGGGCTCGAAGCCCTGCAGGCGGATCAGCACCCGCTCCACCAGGTCCTCGGCGCAGCCCAGGCGCTCGGCGGTCTCGGCGAGGTCGGTGCGCAGGTATCCGCCCTCGTCCACGCCGTCGATCAGCGAGACGGCCACGGCCCGCTCGGCCGGCTCCATGGCCGCCACCGCGAGCTGGTCGTGCAGATGCTCGGAAAGGGTCTTCTCGCGGGCCAGGGCCCGCTCCAGCCCCTCGTCGTCCCCTTCGAAAGAGCCGCCGCGGGTGGCCTTGGACCAGTCGACCGCCATGCCGGAGGCCGACCCGGTCTCGGCGGACTCGCCGGTGGAACGCTCGCCGGGACTGGCATCGCCGTAGAGATCGGCGCCGCGCACGTCGAGATCGTCGGGAGAGGATTCGCTGGCCTCGGAGGCGTCGCTACGGACCTCCTCGCGGACCTCGGTCTCGCCCCGCTCGGCTTCGGCCTCGCGATCGTCGCGGGCGAGCAGCGGATTGCGCTCGAGCTCGGCGTCCACGAACGCATCGAGCTCGAGGTTGGAAAGCTGCAGAAGCTTGATCGCCTGTTGCAACTGCGGCGTGATGACCAGGGACTGGCCCTGCCGCAGCTCCAGACGCGCGCCGAGCGCCATGCCTCGCCTACCCCGACTTGCCGCCCGTCCCCGAAGGGAAGGACGTCAGTTGAACCGGTCGCCCAGGTAGACGCGTCGCACTTCAGGATCGGCAAGGATCTCCTCGGGCGCGCCCTCGAACAGGACCTCGCCTTCATGGATGATCGATGCGCGCTCGATGATGTCCAGCGTCTCCCGCACGTTGTGGTCCGTGATCAGGACGCCGATACCCTGGTTCTTGAGATAGCCGATCACCTCACGGATGTCGGATATCGCCAGGGGGTCGATGCCGGCAAAGGGTTCGTCCAGCAGCATGAAGGCCGGTTCGGAGGCCAGGGCCCGGGCGATTTCCACCCGGCGCCGTTCGCCCCCGGACAGGGAGGCGGCCGCCGCGTCGCGCAGATGCGAGATGCGAAGCTCCTCCAAGAGCCGGTTGACCGTGTCCTTGGCCTTGGCGGAGTCGCGCTCATGCAGCTCCACCACGGCGGTCACGTTCTCCTTCACCGTCATGCCGCGGAAGATGGAGGTTTCCTGAGGGAGATAGCCGACACCCAGACGCGCGCGCTGATACATCGGCTGCGCCGTGATGTCCTCTCCGTCCAGGTAGATAGCCCCATAGTCCACTGCGACGAGCCCCGTGATCATGTAGAAGCACGTCGTCTTGCCCGCCCCATTGGGACCGAGCAGGCCCGCCACCTCGCCGCGCCCCAGTCGCAAGCTCACGCTCTTGACCACGGCCCGCCCGCGGAAGGATTTGCCGATCTTGTCGACATACAGCCCTTCGCGAACCCCGGCGGAGGGAGGCGAGGCCAACGGCTCGCGCTTCTTCACCACGGCTCCGATCCTGGGTAATCGAGCTTAAGAATGGCTGAAGGACCGTTCACCGACGGGCAGGGGCGGCCTGGGGCGCAGCGGCGGGCTTGGCTGGAGCGGGACTGGCGGACGGCGAACCCTGGTTCGGGTAGAAGACGCCGCGCACGCGATTGGAGCTCTTGGCCCAGGTCGCCTTGTTGGTCGTGGTGTCGATGACGAGCTTGTCGCCCTGGACCACGTTCTGGCCCTGCATCAGCACCACCTGGCCGGTGATGGTCACCGTATTGTTGGTGGCGAGGTAGGTGGCGTGGTTGCCGCGGGCGTTCTGGGTCTGGGTGGCGTAGTAGACCGGCCCGTCCGCCTCCATCCGCTCGATCGAGCCGCCCGCCGCGTCGGTGGAGGCGCGCGTACCTTGCGCGAAATAGACGTTCAGCAGGGGCGTGGTCATGCGGGCGCCGTTCTGGATGGCGTTGACATTGCCCTTCCAGACAGCGCGGTTCTCCGCGTCCACGACCTCGAGTTCGTCGGCGGCGATATCCACCGGGCCCGAACCGCTGAGCGGGCCGTTGCGGCCCTGCGCATGGGCGATCCCGCCCGCGGCCGAGATCAGGGAGGCCCCCAGGACGAGGCACAGCGCGCCGCGACGGCCGCGCGTCATCGTCCCGAATTCGGCCCAGCGTCGCATCGGCTCTCTTCCGGTTCCTGGAATCATTTGTTCCACACATGGGTCTGGACGTTCCCGTGGAACACCGCCCGCCCCTCCTGCTCATGGATGGCATAGGACGATGCGGCGATCCGGCCAAGGGGACCTTCGCCGACCACTGAGGAATTACCGGAAATGAGGCCCTTTTTTGTGTCGATCCGGCCGGTGTCGCTGGCGAAGCGATAGCCGCGGCCGTTGGCGATCTGCACCGCGCCGGTGAGGTCGAGGGCCCGCAGGCGCTGGTCGTAGACCCCAAGCTTGGCCGAGGCTGTCAGGGATTTGGAGTCGCCCGCGTCCAGCAACAGGCTCGGCGTGGTCAGGGAAACGCGGTCGGGATAGCGGCCGTCGCGGACCGCCTCCTTGGCCTCGATGCGGAAGGAGCGGCCGTTGTCGTCCCGGCCGTAGAGGCGCGGATTGAGCATGCGAATGGTCGCCGCCCCGCCGCCGGAAAGCATGCCGAGGGCCGTCTGCACCCCGATCCAGCTCAGGACGGCGAGGCATATCGCCGCCATGGTCGCCGGCAGGATCCGCCGCCAGAGCTTGATGACCTTCGACCGCGCCCGCCAGCGGGCCAACTGAGCCGCGCGCTTCGCCTGGTCGGGCGGGTTCACCGGAGGATGGTTGAGGGGCTGGGCCCAGTCGGTCACGCCCGTCCCCGCTCAGCTGTGGGCGAAGATGTCGGCGTCCTCCCAGCCCGCCAGGTCGAGCTGGGCGCGGACCGGCAGGAAGGCGAAGCAGGCGGCGGCGAACTGCATCCGGTCCTCACGCTCCAGCATGATGTCGAGCTTGGCCTTCAGGGCGTGCAGGTTCAGCACGTCCGAGGCGGCGTAGGCCTCCTGCTCGGGGCTGAGCTTGGCCGCGCCCCAGTCGGAGCTCTGCTGGGCCTTGGAGAGCTCGATGCCGAGAAGCTCGCGCATCACATCCTTCAGCCCGTGGCGGTCGGTGTAGGTGCGGGCGATCTTGGAGGCGATCTTGGTGCAGTAGACCGGGCGGCAGACCACCTGGAGATGCAGGGCGAACATGGCGATGTCGAAGCGGCCGAAGTGGAAAATCTTCAGCACCGCCGGGTCTTCCAGGAGACGCTTCAGGTTGGGCGCGTCGTAACCGGGGCGCTTGAGCCGCACCAGGTGGGCGTCCCCGTCGCCGGCGGAGAGCTGCACCACGCACAGGTCGTCGCGGCGGAGCTTCAGCCCCATGGTCTCCGAATCGATCGCGACGGAGGCGCCGAAACTCAGTCCGTCGGGGAGGTCGCCCTCATGCAGATGGATGGTCATGCCGCGAGCTTTGTCCTGGTCCGCGCCCGCCGCCGAAGCGGGGCCGTCCATCGGACCATAGGACCGGCGCCGATCCGCCGGAAGTCGGAGCCTATAAATGGTGCCCAGGAAAGGACTCGAACCTTCACGGCCGTTAAGCCACTGGCACCTGAAGCCAGCGCGTCTACCAATTCCGCCACCTGGGCCCTGAACCCTTTCGGGCTCGGGAGGGGCGGACACTTAAGGCCCGGACCCCTGCCGGTCAATGGGCTCCCGGCCCGAGGGCCCGCGTTGCGCCGTCCAGGCGCATCGTCTATCGGAAAGCCGTTGTTCGGCGGCCGCTTCGAGGCCGGATCATCGGGGCATGACGATGCAAGGGCTGGTGACGGTCTTCGGCGGTTCGGGGTTCATCGGGCGCTATGTGGTCCGGGCCCTGGCCAAGCGCGGCTGGCGCGTGCGGGTCGCCGTGCGCGAGCCCCACATCGCCCCCGAGTTGAAAGTCATGGGCGACGTCGGCCAGGTCGAGCTGGTGCAGGCCAATGTCCGCAACCTTCCCTCGATCGAGCGGGCCCTGGACGGCGCCGTCGCGGTCGTGAACCTCGTCGGCGTCCTCTACGAGGTCGGAAACCAGAAGTTCCAGTCCGTGCACGCCGAGGCGCCGGGGATCATCGCCGCCGCCGCCCGCGCCCGCGGGATCACCCAGTTCGTGCAGGTCTCGGCCATCGGCGCCGACGCCGCCTCGCCTTCGCGCTACGCCCGCACCAAGGCGGCCGGCGAACAGGCCGTGCTGTCGGTCCTGAAGTCGGCGACCATCGTGCGCCCCTCCGTCGCCTTCGGGCCCGAGGACGATTTCTTCAACCGCTTCGCCGGCATGGCGGCCATGGCGCCCGCCCTGCCGCTGATCGGCGGGGGCCATACGAAATTCCAACCGGTCTATGCCGGCGACATCGCCGCGGCCATCGCCGCCATTCTGGAGACCCCGGGCTCGGCGGGGCGGACCTATGAGCTGGGCGGGCCGGGGGTCTACACGTTCCGCCAGATCCTGGAGATGATCCTGAAGGAGACCCTGCGCCGCCGGGCCCTGGTTCCGCTCTCCTTCGGCATGGCCAGGCTGATCGGGATCGGCGGCGACATCGCCGCCTGGACCGGAATGATCAAGCCGCCGCTGACCACCGACCAGGTCGAGAATCTGAGGGCCGACAACACCGTCTCGCCGAGAGCCAAGGGCCTAGCCGACCTCGGCGTCGTCCCCACCGCCGTCGAGGCCGTGATCCCCACCTACCTCTGGCGCTTCCGCAAAGGCGGCCAGTTCGCCGTGGCCGAGGCCGCGAACGCCCTCAATTAAACCGCGGGTTGGCGGCCCGGCAGCTCAGACCAGGTACAGCACCAGCAGCCCAAGCACCCCGACGCCGATCCGCCAGAGGGCGAAGGGCCAGAAGCCGTGCCGGGCCACCAGCTCCAGGAACAGCTTGATGATGGCGAGCGCCGAGACGAACGAGACAAGGAAGCCCACGGCGGTCAGGGCCATCTCGTGGCCCGTCAGGCTCGCCCCACTCTTATAGAGGTCGTAGGCGAAGGCGCCGGCCATGGTCGGAATGGCCAGGAAGAACGAAAATTCCGTCGCCGCCCGCTTGTCGAGGCCGAGCAGCAGGCCCCCCGCTATGGTGGCCCCCGAGCGCGACACCCCCGGGATCATCGAGATCACCTGCACGAAGCCGATCCCCAGTGCGGTCGGCAGGGGAATGGCGAAGGCGTCCCGCCAGCGTCCCGAGCGGCCCAGCCGGTCGAGGCCGATCAGCACCACCCCGCCCACGATCAGGGAGATGCAGATGACCTTGGGGCTGGCGAACAGCACCTCCTTGATGAAGTCGTGCAGGACGACGCCCAGCACCGCCGCCGGCAGGAAGGCGACCAGCACGCTGATGACGAACTTGCGGGCGGTGGGGTCGTGCGGAAGGCGGAGCGCGATGTTCCAGAACCGCGCGGCGTAGAGGGCGACCACCGCCAGTATGGCCCCGAGCTGGATCAGCACCACGAAGGTGCCCCAGAACGCCGTCGTCAGGCCGAGGGCCTCCGTCGCCAGCAACAGGTGCCCGGTCGAGGAGACGGGGATGAACTCCGTCGCCCCCTCCAACACTCCGAGGATCACCGCATAGAGCCAGTCCATCCTGACGCCTCCCAACTGGGTTGGCCGATCCCCACTCGGCGGGGCCACTCCGTCCTGACACGGTTAAAACACCGTTAGTCCCGTAAGTAGACTTTGTTTTGCCTGGAGAGCAGGCGGCGCCGACCGGGTCCTGGGCGGGCGCCCTGATATTAGTCCCGTAATTAGACCATGCCCTTGCCGGTGACCGGAGAGGCTTTATATCCGCCCCTCCCGCGTCCCAGGGCGGCTCCCGCCGGGACATGTTTCGGAGGCGCCGCCGTGGCCGAGCGCATGCTGAAGTTCGTCACCGTCTCCCGCTCCACGCCCCAGAAGCGTGAAGCCGAGGAGCGGCGTGGCGATTTCCACGAGGTCTACGCCGACTTCATCGACGCCAAGGCGCGCGAGCAGTCCGCCCGCTGCTCCCAGTGCGGCATCCCCTTCTGTCAGACCCACTGCCCGCTCCACAACAACATCCCCGACTGGCTGCGGATGACCGCCGAGGGCCGCCTGCAGGAGGCCTATGAGCTGTCCCAGGCCACCTCCACCCTGCCGGAGGTCTGCGGCCGCATCTGCCCGCAGGACCGGCTGTGCGAGGGCGGCTGTGTGATCGAGCAGTCCGGCTGGGGCACGGTGACCATCGGCTCGGTCGAGCGCTACATCAACGACAAGGCCTGGGAAGAGGGCTGGGTGAAGCCGCTGGTCCGCACCCGCGTGCGCGGCCAGTCGATCGGGATCATCGGCGCCGGACCCGCGGGCCTCTCGGCCGCCGAGGCCCTGTTCGTCGAGGGCTACGATGTCGTGGTCTACGATCGCTACGACCGGGCCGGGGGCCTGCTGATCTACGGCATCCCCAACTTCAAGCTGGAGAAGTACGTCGTCGACCGCCGCACGAAGCGGCTGATGGACGGCGGGATCGAGTTCCGCCTCGGCTTCGAGATCGGCCGCGACGCCACGCTGGAAGAACTCCGCCAGCGCCACGCCGCCGTCCTGATCGCCACCGGGGTCTACAAGGCCCGCGACCTCGCCATCCCCGGAGTCGGCTCGACCGGCGTCGTGCCGGCGCTGGAATACCTCGTCACCGAAAACCGCCGGGAGCTGGGCGACGCCGTCCCCGAGTTCGAGAGCGGGCGCCTCGACGCCAAGGGCAAGCGCGTCGTCGTCATCGGCGGCGGCGACACCGCCATGGACTGCGTGCGCACCGCCGTGCGCCAGGGTGCGGCCTCCGTCACCTGCCTCTATCGCCGTGACCGGGCCAACATGCCGGGCTCCATGCGCGAAGTGTCGAACGCCGAGGAAGAGGGCGTGGTTTTCGAATGGCTCGCCGCGCCGAAGGCCGTGATGGGCGACGCCGCCGGCGTCACCGGCGTCCGCGCCGCGCGCATGCGCCTCGGGCCCCCCGACGCTTCGGGCCGCCAGGCCCCCGAGGAGATCCAGGGCGGCGACTTCGAGCTCGGCGCCGACCTCGTGATCAAGGCCCTCGGCTTCGACCCGGAGGACGCCCCGGCCCTGTTCGGCGCGCCGCAGCTGAAGGTCTCCCGCTGGGGCACGGTGAAGGCTGACTTCAAGACCATGATGACCAGCCTCGACGGGGTGTTCGCCGCCGGCGACATCGTCCGCGGCGCCTCCCTTGTGGTCTGGGGCATCCGCGACGGCCTCGACGCCGCCGCCTCCATTTGCCGCTGGCTGGAAAGCCAGTCCGCATCTGCCGTCGCCGCGGAGTAGCCGCCATGACCGAGATCACCTCCCCCGAAGTCGCGCGCTACCTGAAGAACCGTGACCTGCTGATCGAAGGCGGCGCCTACGATCCGTCCTCCGAGAAGGACGCCTGCGGCGTGGGCCTGGTCTGCGCCATCGACGGCCAGCCGCGCCGCGAGGTGGTGGAGCTGGCCATCCGCGCCCTGAAGGCCGTCTGGCACCGGGGCGCGGTGGACGCGGACGGCAAGACCGGCGACGGCGCAGGCGTGCTGCTGGGCGTCTCCCAGGACTTCTTCGCCGACCAGGTCCGGCGCACCGGCCACGTCATGCGTCCCGGCCCTATCGCCGTGGGCCAGATCTTCCTGCCGCGCACCGACCTGGGGGCCCAGGAGGCCGCGCGGACCATCGTCGAGAGCGAGGTCCTGCGCGAGGGCTTCTACATCTACGGCTGGCGCCAGGTGCCGGTGGACATATCGGTGATCGGCGACAAGGCCATCGCCACCCGGCCCGAGATCGAGCAGATCATGCTGGCCCCCCCGGCGGGGGTCGAGGCGGAGGACCTGGAGCGGTCCCTGTTCCTGTGCCGCAAGCGGATCGAGAAGCGGGTGGCCCTCGCCAACCTGCCGTCCTTCTACGTCTGCTCCCTCTCGGCCCGGCAGATCATCTACAAGGGCATGTTCCTCGCCCAGCACATCGACGAGTTCTACCCGGACCTGAAGGACGAGCGCTTCACCTCGGCGGTGGCGATCTTCCACCAGCGCTACTCGACCAACACCTTCCCCGAATGGCGCCTGGCCCAGCCCTTCCGCATGCTCGCCCACAACGGCGAGATCAATACGCTGAAGGGCAACGTCAACTGGATGAAGAGCCATGAGATCCGCATGGCCGCCCAGGCCTTCGGCGAGCATGGCGAGGACGTCAAGCCGGTGATCCAACCCTCGGGCTCGGACTCCGCGGCCCTCGACAACACCTTCGAGGTCCTGGTGCGCGCCGGCCGCGCCGCGCCCATGGCCAAGGCCCTTTTGATCCCCGAGGCCCCCAACGAGACCATGAAGGCCTCGCACAGGGCCCTCTACGCCTACTGCAACGCGGTGATGGAGCCGTGGGACGGCCCGGCGGCGATCTGCGCCACCGACGGCCGCTGGGTCGTGGCCGGCAAGGACCGCAACGGCCTGCGCCCCCTGCGCGTCGCCTATACCGACGATGGCCTGCTGATCATGGGCTCCGAGGCCGGGATGACCGGCGTCGCCGAGGACCGCATCACCCGCAAGCTGAACATCTCCCCCGGCCGCATGATCGCCGTCGACCTGGCCGAGGGCCGCCTTTACGGCGAGGCCGAGATCATCGACCGCCTGGCCGACGCCCACCCCTACACAAACTGGATCGGCAACATGGTGGTGATGGAGCCGAAGATCGGCCCCGGCCCCGAGCCGCGCCGCTATGACCGGGCCGAGCTCACCCGCCGCCAGGTCGCCGCCGGCATGAGCCTCGAGGACATGGAGATGATCCTCGCGCCCATGGTCGAGGAGGCCAAGGAAGCCGTCGGCTCCATGGGGGACGACACCCCGCTGGCGGTCCTGTCCGACCGCTACCGGCCCCTGGCCCACTTCTTCCGCCAGAACTTCAGCCAGGTGACCAACCCGCCGATCGACCCCTTGCGGGAAACCGGCGTGATGAGCTTGCGCACCCGGTTCAAGAACCTCGGCAACATCCTGGTCCAGGACGAGGCCCAGACCGACGTCTATGTGCTGGAGAGCCCGGTCCTGACCACCGGCATGTACGAGCGGCTGATCGAGTTCGTCGGCGCCAAGACCGTCGCCGTGATCGACTGCACCATGCCCGTCCCACCCGCCGGCGTGCGCCGCGGCGAGACCCTGCGCCAGGCCCTCGACCGCGTCCGCGGCGAGGTGGAGGACGCGGCCCTGCGCGGCTGCGCCCAGATCGTCCTCTCGGATGAAGCTTCCGGGCCGGATCGCGTCGCCATGCCCATGGTGCTGGCCACCGGCGGGGCTCACAGCCACCTCGTGGCGCGGGGCCTGCGCTCCTACGTCTCGATCATCGTCCGCTCGGCCGAGTGCCTGGACACCCATGCCTTCGCCGTCCTGGTCGGGGTCGGGGCCACGGCCGTCAACGCCTACCTGGCGCAGGAAGCCTTCCAGGACCGCCTGGAGCGGGGCCTGTGCGGCGACCTCACGCTCCGCGACGTCTGCCTGAACTTCAAGGCGGCGGTCGAAAGCGGCCTGCTCAAGATCATCTCCAAGATGGGCATCTCGGTGATCTCCTCGTACCGGGGCGGCTACAACTTCGAGGCCGTGGGCCTGAGCCGCGCCCTGGTGGCCGAATTCTTCCCCGGCATGCCCTCGCGCATCTCCGGCATCGGCCTGTCGGGCATCGAGTCCAAGTCGGTAGAGACCCATCGCCGGGCCTGGGACGCCGCGGCCCTCACCTTGCCCGTGGGCGGGATCTACAAGGCCCGCCGCTCAGGGGAGGCCCACGCCTTCGAGGCGCGGATGATCCACACCCTGCAGACCGCGTGCGATACCGGCGCCTACGACGTCTACAAGCAGTTCTCGCGCGGCATGCGCGAGCTGCCGACCATCCAGCTGCGCGACCTGCTGGACTGGCGCTCGGACCGCAAGGCCCTGCCGATCGACGACGTCGAGAGCGTCAACGCCATCCGCAAGCGCTTCAACACCCCGGGGATGAGCCTCGGCGCGCTTTCCCCGGAAGCGCACGGGACCCTCAACATCGCCATGAACCGCATCGGCGCCCGCTCGGTCTCCGGCGAGGGCGGCGAGGATCCGTCGCGCTACAAGAAGCTGCCCAACGGCGACAACCCCAACTCGGCGGTCAAGCAGGTGGCCTCGGGGCGCTTCGGCGTCACCGCCGAGTACCTGAACCAGTGCCGCGAGCTGGAGATCAAGGTCGCCCAAGGCGCCAAGCCCGGCGAGGGCGGCCAGCTGCCCGGCTTCAAGGTCACCGAGATGATCGCCCGGCTGCGCCACGCCACCCCCGGCGTGACGCTGATCTCCCCGCCGCCGCACCACGACATCTATTCGATCGAGGACCTGGCCCAGCTCATCTATGACCTGAAGCAGATCAACCCGGACGCCCGGGTGACGGTGAAGCTCGTCTCCATGACCGGCATCGGCGCCATCGCCGCGGGGGTCGCCAAGGCCAAGGCCGACGTGATCCTGATCTCCGGCAATGTCGGCGGCACCGGGGCCTCAGCCCAGACCTCGATCAAATACGCGGGCGGGCCGTGGGAGATGGGGCTCTCCGAGGCCCACCAGGTCCTGACGCTCAACAACCTGCGCCACACCGTGACCTTAAGGGCCGACGGCGGCATGCGCACGGGCCGCGACATCGTCATCGCGGCGATGCTGGGCGCGGAAGAATACGGCATCGGCACCGCCAGCCTCATCGCCATGGGCTGCATCATGGTGCGCCAGTGCCACTCCAACACCTGCCCCGTCGGGGTCTGCGTGCAGGACGAGCGCCTGCGCGAGAAGTTCACCGGCACGCCGGAGAAGGTGATCAACCTCTTCAGCTTCATCGCCGAGGAGGTGCGGGAAATCCTGGCCTCCCTGGGCTTCTCCTCCCTGAACGAGATCATCGGCCGAACCGACCTGCTGGCCCAGGTCTCCAGAGGCGGCGAGCACCTCGACGACCTCGACCTCAACCCGCTCCTGGTGAAGGCCGACTCCGGTCCGAACCCGCCCTACAACACGGTGGTGGGCCGCAACGCCGTGCCCGACACCCTGGACAAGGACATCGAGCGCGACGCCGCC
The DNA here is from genome assembly GCA_947474395.1 of Caulobacterales bacterium. Lineage (GTDB taxonomy): Bacteria > Pseudomonadota > Alphaproteobacteria > Caulobacterales > Caulobacteraceae > CANJID01. The sequence goes on along the minus strand of CANJID010000024.1, from coordinate 29,748 downwards.
CCCCTGCTGGACGGCGGGGAGAAGATGCAGCTGACCTACACCGTGCGGAACACCGCCCGGGCGATCGGCTCGCGCATCTCCAGCCGCATTGTCCGCAAGTACGGCATGACGGGGCTGCCCGAAGGCCACCTCACCGTCCAGCTCAAGGGCTCGGCGGGCCAGAGCCTGGGCGCCTTCGCCGTCCAGGGCCTCAAGATCGAGCTCACCGGCGAGGCCAACGACTATGTCGGCAAGGGGCTCTCTGGCGCGACCATCGCGGTGAAGCCCTCGCCGCACCTCGCCGCGCCGGAGTCCAACGCGATCCTCGGCAACACCGTGCTCTACGGGGCGACCTCGGGGCGCCTCTTCGCCGCCGGCCAGGCGGGGGAGCGCTTCGCCGTCCGCAACTCCGGGGCGACGACGGTGGTCGAGGGCTGCGGCGCCAACGGCTGCGAATACATGACCGGCGGCATGGCGGTGATCCTCGGGCCCGTGGGCCAGAACTTCGCCGCCGGCATGACCGGGGGCATGGCCTTCATCCTCGACCTGCACGAGCGGGCGGAAGCCTGCGTGAACCCCGACAGCGTGGTGCTGAACCGCCTCGCCTCGCCCTATTGGGAAGGGGTCTTGCGCGCCCTTGTGTCAGAGCACGCCCGCCAGACCGGCTCGCGCCACGCCGATGACCTCCTGCGCGACTGGGACCGCGTGCGCGGTTCCTTCTGGCAGGTCACGCCCAAGGAGATGCTCGGCCGGTTGGACCAGCCGTTGGCCGCGGAAGAAGCGGTGCACGAGCGGGCGTAGATTTCACTCTGCCCCCCCTGGGGGAAGTGTCCCGAGCTTGCCTCGGGACGAAGGGGGCTGAAGGGCGTCGCGTTTTTGCCCCCTTCCCCCGCTTCGCGGGTACTTCCCCGAGCGCGGGAAGAGTGGCCCCGCCTACTCCGCCGCGACCATCTCCAGGTCGTCCTCGTTGGCCACCTCGCCGCCGGGCTCCACCCCGACGTAGCGGGGCTTCGGCACGATACGGCCGCCGGAGGCGCGCTGCTCCAGGGCGTGGGCGATCCAGCCCGTGGCGCGGGCCAGCGCCGTGATGGTCCAGGGGGCCTCGGCGGGCAGGCCGAGCGTCCGGCTCATGGCCACCAGGGCGAAATCCAGGCTCGGGGCCGCGCCGGTCACCGCCTCGCCGGCCCGGGCGATCTCGGTCAGTTCTTCCGAATAGCGCATGGCCTCCGCACGGGGGTCGCCGTAGGGGTAGAGGGGATGGCCGAAGCCCGGCACGTCCAGGCCCTGGGCCAGCCGCTGGGCCGCCGCGTTGCGGGCGCTGGAGCTGCGCTTGGCCTCGGCGAGGAAGCCGGCGACCTGGGCGGTCTTGCCGCTCTCAAGCGGCCCGGACATGGTCGCGAAGCCCGCCAGCACCGATGCCGCCAGGGTCGCGCCGGCCGAAGCCGCCGTCCGCGCCGCGAAGGCGGGGGCGTCGAGGGGATGGTCGATGCAGAGCACCAGGGCGCGGCGGATCACGTCGGCCTTGTAGCCGTCCACCCGCCAGGCCTTGGCGAGGCGGTCGTGCAGGGGGCCGGGGCGAACCTGGCCGCACATGGCGTCGCAGAGGTCGGTGAGCAGGCCCGCCGCTTCCCGCTGCAGCACCCCGTCGGTGCGCCCGAGGGTCGCCGGATCATGCGCTGCGCTGTGGGCCAGCAGAGAAAAGGCGCGGGCGCGGGGATCGGGGCCGGTCCCGGTCTGGGGATGGGGGGCGAGGCCGTTGAAGGGGTCCTCCGCGCCGCAGTCCCACATGAGGCGTGCGGCCTCCTCCAGGTTGGCGGTGTCGGAAAGGACCACGGCGTCCTGGCCGCGATAGTAGGGGCGGCCCTCGAACAGGGTGCACAGGCCCGTGGCCAGCAGCGGCTCGCTGCGGCCGACCGAGGCCTCGTCGGAGGGGGAAGGGCGGCGGCCGCGGAGCTTGCGCAGGGCCAGGCGCTGGACGTCGTCTGCGGCGTAGAGGCTGCGGCGGGGGTCTTCCCAGTCGCCGCGATTGGCGATCAGGCCCCGGCTCGCATAGGCGTAGAGGGTCTGCAGTTTCACCCCGAGACGCGCCTGCGCCTCCTCGGCCGAAATCCAGCTGCCCGCCATGGATACGCCCCCACATTGATCAATCTTGAGCACTTATCCACAGGCTCGCCGCGGCGCCAACCCGATTCCCCAGCCGCGACAGCGACTTGGGGGTTCGGGCCGCAATGCGACAGCCTGTGAATAGCTCGAGATCGACCTGCAAACGGGGCGCCAACCCCGGCGGGAAGGCTAGCCCAGCGCGGCCCTCTGCATGGCCTGCAGCTCGCTGATCCCCGCCCGCGCCAGGCTGAACAGGGCCTCGAACTCGGCGACGGTGAACCCGCGCTTCTCGCCGGTGGCCTGAATCTCCACGATGTCGCCGGCCCCGGTCAGGACGAAGTTGGAGTCGGCCTCGGCGTTGGAATCCTCCTCGTAGTCGAGGTCCAGCACCGGAACGCCCTTGAACACGCCGCAGGAGACCGCGGCCACCTGGTCGAGCACGGGGTCGCGCTTCAGCACCCCCTCTGCCTGCAGGTAGTTGGTGGCCATCTTCAGGGCCACCCAGGCGCCGGTGATCGCCGCCGTGCGGGTGCCGCCGTCGGCCTGGACCACGTCGCAGTCCAGGGTCACCTGCCGCTCGCCGAGGGCCTTCATGTCCACCACCGCCCGCATGGAGCGGCCGATCAGGCGCTGGATCTCCTGGGTGCGGCCGGTCTGCTTGCCCGCCGCGGCCTCGCGCCGGCCGCGGGTGTGGGTGGCGCGGGGCAGCATTCCGTACTCGGCCGTGACCCAGCCCTGGCCCTTGCCCTTGAGGAACGGCGGCACGCTCTCCTCGACGCTGGCGGTCACCAGCACCTTGGTGTGGCCGAAGGAGATCAGGCACGAGCCCTCGGCGTATCGGGACACCCCCGTCTCGAAGGTGACGGAGCGGAGGGCGTCGGGCGCGCGTTCGGAGGGTCGCAAGGGGGAATACCTTCTGGGAGGGCGGCGCTGGCGCCGGGGCCGTCGGGGCCTTATCCTAATTGTCACTGGAGCGTCCACGCCCGCATTTCCTGACATGTCCCGCATCATCCCCCCCGCCGAGCTCCCCGGACGCTCGCCCACCGTCGGCGAGCTGGACCAGCGCGCCCGCGACATCTTCCGCAGCGTGGTGGAGACCTATCTGGAGACCGGCGAGCCGGTGGGCTCGCGCACCATCTCCAAGGGCGGGGTGCAGCTGTCCCCCGCCTCGATCCGCAACACCATGCAGGACCTGACCCAGCTGGGCCTGCTCTCGGCCCCCCACACCAGCGCCGGGCGCATGCCCACCCACGCGGGGCTTCGCCTGTTCGTCGACGGCCTGATGGAGGTCGGCGACATCTCCGAAGACGAGCGCCAGATCATCGAGGCGCGGCTGGCGGGCAAGGGGCGGGACTTCCAGGAGGCCCTGGACGAGGCCAGCTCGCTGCTCTCCGGCCTCGCCGGCGGCGCAGGCATGGTGGTGACGCCGGTGCGCGAAGCCGGGGTCAAGCACGTGGAGTTCGTCGCCCTCTCCCCCGACCAGGCCCTCGCCATCATGGTGTTCGAGGACGGCGGGGTGGAGAACCGCCTGATGCGCACCCCCGCGGGGCTTACCCCCTCGGCCCTGCAGGAGGCGGCCAATTTTCTCAATTCGCGCCTGAAGGGCCGGATGCTGGCCGAGGTGCAGACCGAAATGGGCGCCGAACTGCAGCGCGCGCGCCACGAGCTTGACCAGACCGCCGCCCGTCTGGTGGAGGACGGCCTCGCCGCCTGGAGCGGCGCGGGCGAGGGCGACCACCGCTCCCTGATCGTGCGCGGCCGGGCGAACCTCCTGGCCGAGGCCGGGGCGGCGGAAGACCTCGAGCGGGTGCGCACGCTGTTCGACGACATGGAACAGAAGGAGCAGCTGATCGGTCTGCTCGATCACGCCCGCGAAGCCCAGGGCGTGCGCATCTTCATCGGCGCGGAGACGCGTCTGTTTTCGCTTTCGGGTTCCGCCGTGATCGCGGCGCCCTATATGACGGGCCGACAGAAGGTTGTGGGCGCGATCGGCGTGATCGGTCCGGCCCGACTGAACTATGCCCGGGTTATCCCGTTGGTGGACTACACCGCGCGGGTCCTGGGCCGCATGCTCGACGGCGGCTCCCAATAGCCCGCTGTCCGTAACGGAGGCTCGATTTGGTCGAGGACATTGAAGACAACGATGCTTTTGGGGGCTCCCCCGAGGGGATCGAGACCGGCGAGGACGTGATCGCCGCCCTGGAGGCGGAGAACGCGGCGCTCAAGGAACAGGTGCTGCGCTACGCCGCCGAGGCCGACAACACCCGGCGCCGGGCCGAGCGCGAGTCCAATGACGCTCGAGCCTTCGCCATCCAGCGCTTCGCCAAGGACCTCTTGGAGGCCTCTGACAATCTCAGCCGGGCCCTGTCCGCGGCGCCGGCCGACCACGGCGATCCGGCGGTGAAGAACCTCGTGCTGGGCATCGAGATGACCGAGAAGGCGCTCCAGGGCGCCTTCGAGCGCAACGGGCTGAAGAAGGTCTCCCCGGTCCCGGGCGACAAGTTCGACCCGCACCTGCACCAGGCCATGATGGAAATGCCCGGCGAGGGCGTCGCCCCCGGCGCCATCGTCGCCATCATGCAGCCCGGCTACGAGCTCTTCGGCCGCATCGTCCGCCCCGCCATGGTCGCGGTTGCGCCAAAGGCCGCTGCCGCCGCGCCGCCCGCGGAAGCCAACGGCTACGCCCATCCCGTCGACGAGGCGGGCGGCGCGTTCGATACGAAGGCTTAGCCAACAACAAAACCGCTCGCCCCGGCGGAAGCCGGGGCCAGGTCTTGGCCGGACTCGCTGCGTTTCAGAAAAAGCCTGGGTCCCGACTTTCGTCGGGATGAGCGGGAAGGTGCGTTATCCGGACGCCTTCCCGAACGCCCGCTCCACCGCGCCCGCGTCCGCCCCCTCGATCTCCAGGGCCTTGACCCGCGAGGCGCCGCCCCGCGCCACCCTCACCCGGGCGACGGGCACGCCCATCGCCCTGGCGATCAGCTTCTCCAGAGCCGCATTGGCCTCGCCCTCACGGGCAGGGGCGCGCACCCGCGCGGCCAGCAGGGGGCGACCCTCGGCGTCCGAAATCCAGCCTTCTATGGAGTCCTTCGCCGCCCCCGGCGTCAGCCGCACGTGCAGGCGCAACCGGGCGCCCTCAGCCGAGCGAGCCGACCAGGAGGGGATAGACGGTCTTGGCCACCAGGATGCGCAGGGCCTGCAGCAGGATGATCAGGACGATGGGGGAGAGGTCGAGGCCGCCAAAGTTCGGCAGGAACCGACGGATCGGCCTCAAAAGCGGGTCGGTGACCGCGTCCAGGGTGCGCACGACCCGGTAGATGGTCTGGTTGCGCACGTTCAGGACGTCGAAGGCGATCAGCCAGCTGATCACCGCATTGATGATCACGACGAAGACGATGAGGTCGATGATCGACGAGAATATGAACCAGATGGCGCTGCCCATGGGGCTCCCCGGAACTGTAGCGCCGGTTCTAGCCTGCGCCGCGACCGAGCGGCAAGCGCGCCGGCCCGCCTTGACAGCCATGAGACGGGGCCCTTATGTCCCGCCTCCCGCAAGGCGCGCCCCGGCCCGCCTCCGGCCGGGGCCGTAGCTCAGTTGGTAGAGCGCTTCGTTCGCAATGAAGAGGTCAGGGGTTCGACTCCCCTCGGCTCCACCATTCCCCAGCCTTGAAGGCGGCTAGGCCGCCGCCTTCCACGCCTTCGCGCCGGTGCAGCCCTCCGCGGCGCAGCGGCCGAACTTGTCGTCGGCGATCATTTCGGCGAACACCCGGAAGGCCGCCCGGGCGTCGGCCCAGGTCTCGTCCGGCGCCTGCGTTCCGCCGGCCTTGCGGTAGGCCCGGTAGATCACCGGCGTGGTGCGGCCGTCCGAGCGCGTGACCGCGCCGGAGATGGTCGCTCCGCCCCGGCGGGGCGCTGCGGTGCGGGCGATGGACAGGCCCGGCGGCCGCGAGGGCCGTGCGTCTTCCAGCACCAGGGCGAGGTGGACGGGAGCTCGTCCGTCGGCGACCCGCTCGGCCAGGGCCTTCTCCACATCGGCCGCAAGCCAGGCCTGCAGCCGGTCGATTTCCTTAGGACCGTATTCGTCTGCCTTGTCCTTGAGCGGCCTCGAGACCGCCAGCGTGTAGTCCGGCGCCGCGGCGCCCCGCCTCGTCCACGCATAGCTGACGCCCGTGGCGATCATGACATCGACCACGGCCATCAGGATCATCAGATTCCTGAGCATCGGTCCCCCCGCAACCAGCAGTTGTCGATACCGAAACCGGGGCCTCGTGCAATTGTTCCCTTTTTAGGAGAAAATTTTTCCCGTGCGTACTTAAGGCCTTACCCAGCGGGGGCCATCAAAGGATAGTTTGCACTGCACAACCATAGGAATGAATTTTAGAGCTTGGCCGTAATCTATGGGGGTATTTATTAAGCTTGCAGGTCAACTCTCCGTTGCGTCGGTCGACCCCGGGGAGGGGTGCAGATGATACGTTACGCCGTGGTGCGGTTTGGTGACGAGTGGGGCGTGCTCTCGGAGCGGCGCCGGATCGGGCGGTTCCCGGCCCAGGATGCGGCGCTCCAGCTCGGGGTGATGCTGGCCTTCGAGGCCCTCTCCGTCGGTCATGAGGTCGAGCTCCTGCTGCAGGACATCGGGGGCCAGCTCGCCCCCTACGGCCTGCTGGCCGAGACGCCCGCCCCCGAGGCCGGCAAGGGCGAGCGCCCCGGGGCGGGCAAGCCGCCCGAGCCGGCAGGAATGGAGATCGCCGCTTCCCCCTCCTGACCTGTCCCGCCCCCCTTGCGAGACCGTCGGCGCAGATTTGGGCTAAGCTCCGGCCTCGACGATTCGGGCGGAGCTGCCCCTGATGACCATCCTGGTGACCGGCGCGGCGGGCTTCATTGGCGCCGCCGTGGTCGAGCGCCTCCTGGGTCGCGGCGAGCGCGTGATCGGGGTCGACAACTTCAACGACTACTACGATCCCGGGCTGAAGGAGGCGCGCTGGCGCCGGTCCGCCGGCGATCCGAATTACACGACGGTGCGGCTGGACATCGCCGAGGCCGAGGCCCTGGCCGCCCTGGTGCGCGAAGGCGGCGTGACCCGGGTCGTCCACCTCGCCGCCCAGGCCGGGGTGCGCCACTCCATCGACAACCCCTTCGCCTATGAGCGGTCCAACCTCGCCGGCCACCTGTCGGTGCTGGAGGCTTGCCGCCACGCAGGCCGCCCCGTTCCCCTGGTCTACGCCTCCTCGAGCTCGGTCTATGGCGCGCGCCCCCTGGAAGGGCAGGGCTTCCGGGAGACCGATCCCGTCGACAAGCCGGTCTCGCTCTACGCCGCCACCAAGCGGTCGGCCGAGCTGATGAGCATCGCCTACGCCGGCCTCTACGGCATGGCCCAGACGGGCCTTCGCTTCTTCACCGTCTACGGGCCCTGGGGCCGGCCCGACATGGCCTACTTCGGCTTCACCCGGAAGATCCTGGCCGATGAGCCGATCGACGTGTTCGGCCAGGGGGATATGGCGCGGGACTTCACCTACATCGACGACATCGTGCAGGGGGTCCTGGGCGTCCTCGACAATCCGCCCGCCGGGGGGGAGCACCGGCTCTTCAACATCGGCGACAGCCGCCCCGTGGGCCTGATGCGAATGATCGAGGTGCTGGAGGAAGCCCTCGGCCGGACGGCCGAGAAACGCTTCCTGCCCATGCAGCCGGGCGATGTGCCCGTCACCTTCGCCGACGTCTCGGGCCTGAAGACCCTGATCGGCTACGACCCCAAGGTTCCCCTCGAGGCGGGCATCCCCCGCTTCGTGGCCTGGTATCGCGATTTCTACGGAAAGGTTTCCCGATGACCCCGACCCGCCGCCACGCCCTGAACGCGGTCTTGGCCTCCGCCCTGGCGCCGCTGGTCCTCGCCGCGGCCCCCGGCCTCGCCTTCGCCGGTGAACACGGGGGCGGCGGTGAGCAGAAGAAAAAGGGCGGGGGAGAGAGCTACCTCCAGTTCCCCGCCCTGACCGCGACGATCGTGCGCGCCACCGGCCACCGGGGGGTCCTGTCGGTGGAATCCGGCCTCGACGTGCCCGACGCCAAGCTGCGGGACGTCGCCATGGCGTCCCAGCCCCGCCTGCGGGACGCCTACATCCGCTTCCTGCAGATCTACGCCGCAGGTCTCGGCGGCGGCGCCCTGCCCAATACCGAGGTCATCTCCGCCGCCCTGCAGCGCTCCACCGACCAGGTCCTCGGCCGCCCCGGAGCCCGGCTGTTGCTGGGGGCCGTGATCGTGAACTGACGGCCCCTCGCTGAGGGGCGTCATCCTCGGACTTGTTCCGAGGATCCATGCCACCCGGGAACGCGTCCCGTTTGGGGAATCTCGCCCCTCGCGCAGGGAGGGAATCCGGCGCCGGGAAGCCGCCCTCGCGCCTAGTTTCCCCTTATGCGGCCTCGTGAATTCGCCTTTTGCGCGATCCTTGCACCTCGCCCCCCGAGCGTCCCCTTTCGACGCAAGGTTCTGGCCAGGTTGCGAACCATGCTGATCCGTCTGATGACCGCCATCGCCCTCGCCGCCACCATGGCGGCCTGCGCCCACGCCGGCCCCGGGCCCGTGGTCGCCGCGATCCCCGCTCCGAACGTCTACGCCGGGCGCGCGCCGATCGAGGAAGCGCCCCTGGTCGAGACCGGGCTCCTGGCCGAGCTTCCCGCCAACGCCCCGCCGGGCGAGTGCTACGCCCGTGTCGGTGTGCCCTCCGGCCCCGCCGCCCCTCCGCCGCCCGTCGCCCAGGCCACCTGGGTGCAGACCGCCGGCCCTCCGGGATCTCCGGGGCCGATCTGGTGCCTGGTGCCGGTCTGCCAGCAGTGCGTGTCCGCGCCCCCGCCGGCGCCTGAGATGAAATACGGCTGGATCCGCGTGATCTGCGAGAAAGACCTGACGGTCGACCGCGTCCGCAAGGTCCAGACCAAGCTGCACGACCGCGGCTACTACCAGGGCCCCGTCACCGGCTCCTACGACCAGACCACCGCCACGGCCGTCTCCCGCTTCCAGGAGCAGGCCCACATCTCCCACGGGGGCTATCTCAGCATCCAGACCGTCGAGGCGCTGGATTCCAACGCCGTCTACGCCCAGCCGTCCGTCCAGGTCGCCGCCAGCGCCAGCGCCAGCGGCAACGCCAGCGCCTCGGTCGCCGTCGGGGCTGCGCCCCCGGTGGTCGCCTATGGCCAGCAGTACGGCCAGAGCGCCCAATACAGCCAGTATTCCAGCCAGTACGGCGGCTACTCCGCCACCTACGGCGCCGGCGCCTATCCGCAGGTCCAGACCTATCCGCCGGTGAGCTACGCCCAGCCGCAGTACGGCCAGCCGCAATACGCGGCGCCCCAGTACGCAGCGCCCCAGTACCCGCAGGTCGGCTATCCCCAGCCGGGCTACCCGCCCATGGCCTATCCGCAACCCGGCTACGGCTATCCCCAGCAGGCCGGTTACGGCGGCGCAGGCGTCGCGGCGGCCGCAGCGGCGGCGGCTTCCGGCGGCGGCGGTGGAAACTACGGCGTCCAGTACGGCGGCCGTGGCCTGCCCGAGCCCGCCTATCGCGGCCGCACCGCGGTCCAGGACGGCTTCCTGACCTGGCCCAGCAAGCAAGCGTTCTACTAAGAGAGCGCCCCTAGGCTCGGCCCCCGAACAGGGCCGAGCCGACCCGCACCGAGGTCGCGCCGAACCGGATCGCCGTCTCGAAATCCGCGCTCATCCCCATGGAAAGACCCGTCAGCCCGTTGCGGGCGGCGATCCTGGCCAACAGGGCGAAGTGAGGCCCCGGCGCCTCGCCCTCGGGCGGAATGCACATCAGCCCCTCGATTTCGAGACCGTGGCGCTCGCGGACAGCCTCCAGGAAGGCGTCGGCCTCCAGGGGAGCGATCCCGGCCTTCTGCGGCTCCTCCCCGGTGTTGACCTGCACATAGAGCCTCGGCAGGCGGCCCTCCTTGTCGGCCGCCTTCACCAGGGCCTCGGCCAGGCGCTCCCGGTCCAGGGTCTCGATCACCTCGAACAGGGCCACGGCCTCCCGCGCCTTGTTGGTCTGCAGCGGCCCGATCAGCCGCAGCTCCAGCCCCGGCGTCTCCGCCTTGCGGGCGGCCCAGCGCTCCTCAGCCTCCTGCACCCGGTTCTCCCCGAACACCCTCTGCCCGGCGGCCAGCACCGGGGCGATACGCTCCCAAGCCTGTTGCTTGGAGACCGCCGTCAGGGTCACATCCGCGGCGTCGCGCCCGGCGGCCCGGGCGGCCGCGGCGATGCGCGACAGCACCTCCGCGCGGGCGGCGCCAGAATCGAAGCTCAAATCGAGGGAGGCAAGCGGACTTGGCAAGGGACGAGACCTCGGCGCTCTGGCGGATTGGCTCAAGGCTAAACCACGTCGCGTCGCGTCGGGGAACCCGCCCCCTGCCACCCCTCGTCTTCGTCACCGACCCGCAGCGGACCCCCGACCCCCTGGCTGTCGCAACCCGCCTGCCCAGGGGCGCAGGGGTGATCTACCGGGCCTTCGGCGACCCGGCGGCCCTGAGCGTCGCCCGCCGTCTCGCCGCCCTCTGCAGGGCGAAGGGACTGATCTTCCTGGTCGGCGCCGACGAGGCGCTGGCCGCCGCTTCCGGCGCCCAGGGCCTGCACCTGCCCGAGCGCGACCTCGCCCGCGCTCCCGTCATCCGCGCCCGCCGGCCCGGCTGGATCCTCAGTTGCGCCGCCCACAGCCCTCGCGCCCTGGCCCGCGCGGCGGCGGCCGGGCTCGACGCCGCTCTGGTTTCTCCCGTGTTCAATAGCCGCAGCCCCTCGGCGGGGGCCCCGATGGGGCCCCTGCGCTTCGCCCAGCTCGTCCGCGGGGCGCGGCTGCCCGCCTATGCCCTGGGGGGCGTGGACATGAAAAACGCCCGCAGGCTCTGGGCCTCGGGCGCGGTCGGCATCGCAGCAGTGGACGCAGTATCTAGAATTTGAAGGTCGTCTCCAGCCGCACGCGGGGCTGGGTGGCCGTCGGGACCACCGGCTCCACCGGGGTGAAGCGGTTGGTCAGGCCCACGCTGCCGCCGACGCGCAGGGACGGGGTGATGCGGAAATAGGCGCCCGCCTGGACGTCCTTCCAGCCGCGCTCGCGGTTCACCGGCTCGTTCATGTCGAGGCGGAAGCCCCAGCGGCCCTTGGGATCCCACTGCAGGGTGCGGGTCGGCGTCGGGGCCACGGTCCAAGGCGCGGAGGTGGCCGGGGTGGTCGCCACCGCGATCATCTCGGGGGCCTGGCTGACCCGGGCCGTGGCGGGGGTTACGGTGGCGGCATGGGACACCGTCGCCGCGCCCGCCAGAAGCAGGCCCGTCGCCAGTCCCAGAAAATGCGCCTTTCGGTGCATCAACGCCTTTGCCCCACAGCCTGAGCCGCTCTCCCCCTTAATATGGGGGGCTATTGTGACTTTGTCATTAAGCGCAGCCGTCGCTAGGTCAACTCCTTAGGCCGCATTCCGCTGCATTGCACGCAACAGGAGTATTCGTCTGTTGCGCAAGGGTCACGGAAACCTCTTTTGACGGCGCCCCTTCATGATATAGGACACGCCTTCGCCACCGGGGGGCGGTGCGAGCGGCGGGGCGTCGCGCGACGCCTTTCCAACGTCTCGACCTTTGGAGCTGGTCACCATGTCGGTTATTCGCGGCGCCTCGATCCTTGTACTGGCGCTCAGCCTTGGGGTCACCGGATGCGCCAGCCGTGGCGCCGCCCGTAAGGCAGCAGCCCAGAACCAGGCCGAGATCGGCGTGAACGCCTACCTCTGGCGCGCCACTCTCGACACCCTGGCCTTCATGCCGCTTGTGTCCGCCGATCCCTACGGCGGGGTGGTGATCACCGACTGGTACACCAACCCCGAGAAGCCGGACGAGCGCTTCAAGGCGACGGTCTACATCCTCGACACCCGTCTGCGCGCCGACGGCCTGAACGTCACCGTGTTCAAGCAGGGCAAGGACAACGCCGGCAACTGGGTGGATTCCCCGGTCGCCCGCCAGACCGACGTGGACATCGAGAACTCGATCCTCACCCGCGCGCGCCAGCTTCGACTTTCCAACATCAACTAGACGCCGACCGAATTTTACAGGGAGGCGCGGGTTTCGTAGCGCCGACGCCTCCCCCTCGGCCCCGAACCGCGCTAGCGAAGGGCCGACATGAGCACACGATATAATCCGAAGGAGGCCGAGCCCCGATGGCGCTCGGCCTGGGAAGAGCGACAGACCTTCCGCACCGCCGGCGCCGACGCGCGGCCCAAGTACTACGCCCTGTCGATGTTCCCCTATCCGTCGGGACGCATCCACATGGGGCACGTCCGCAACTACACCATGGGCGACGTGGTGGCCCGGTACCGCCGGGCCCAGGGCTACAACGTCCTGCATCCCATGGGCTGGGACGCCTTCGGCATGCCGGCCGAGAACGCCGCCATGGAGCGGGGGGTCCATCCCAAGGCCTGGACCTACGAAAACATCGCCAACATGCGCGAGGAGCTGAAGCGCCTGGGCCTGTCGATCGACTGGTCCCGCGAGTTCGCCACCTGCGATCCGGCCTATTACGGGCGCCAGCAGCGCTGGTTCCTCGACCTCCTGAAGACGGGCCTCGTCTATCGCAAGGAGAGCCTGGTCAACTGGGACCCCGTCGACATGACGGTCCTGGCCAACGAGCAGGTGATCGACGGCCGCGGCTGGCGCTCGGACGCCATCGTCGAGAAGCGCAAGCTGACCCAGTGGTTCCTGCGCATCACCGACTACGCCGACGCCCTCCTGGAAGGCCTCAAGACCCTGGACCGCTGGCCCGAGAAGGTCCGGCTGATGCAGGAGAACTGGATCGGCAAGAGCCGGGGCGCCCGTTTCTCGTTCGATTTCGCGGGGACCGCGCCCGAGGGCTTCGAGAACGGCCTTGAGGTCTACACCACCCGCCCGGACACCCTGTTCGGCGCCAGCTTCGTGGGCGTCTCCCCCGACCATCCGCTCGCCGACCTTGTCGCCGCCGACAGTCCCGAGGCGGCCGCCTTCCTGGCCGAATGCCGTTCGGGGGGCACCTCCGAGGCCGAGATCGAAGCGGCGGAGAAGAAGGGGGTCGATACCGGCCTTCGCGTGGTCCACCCCTTCGACCCGGACGCTACCCTGCCGGTCTACATCGCCAATTTCATCCTGATGGACTACGGAACGGGCGCCATCTTCGGCTGCCCGGCGCACGACCAGCGCGACCTCGATTTCGCCCGCAAATACACCCTGCCGGTGCGCGAGGTTGTCCTGCCCCCCGACGCCGATCCGGCAAGCTTCAAGGTGGGCGACGAGGCCTATACCGGACCGGGACGCATCTTCCGTTCCGGCTTCATGGACGGGATGTCGGTCGAGGAGGCCAAGGCCGCGGCGATCGAACGCATCGAGGCCGCCGGCAAGGGCGAGGGGGCGACCGTCTATCGCCTGCGCGACTGGGGGGTCTCCCGCCAGCGCTACTGGGGCTGTCCCATCCCCGTCATCCACTGCGCCGAATGCGGCCCCGTGGCTGTCCCGGCCGCCGAGTTGCCGGTGGTGCTGCCCGAGGACGTGACCTTCGACAAGCCCGGCAATCCCCTGCTGCGCCACCCCACCTGGCGCCACGTCGCCTGCCCCTCCTGCGGGGCTGCGGCCGAGCGCGAGACCGACACCCTCGACACCTTCGTCGATTCCTCCTGGTACTACCTGCGCTTCACCGATCCGACCGCCGACGCCCCCGTGGACCGGGCCGCCGCCGATTACTGGATGGGCGTTGATCAATATGTCGGCGGGGTGGAGCACGCGGTGCTCCACCTGCTCTATGCCCGCTTCATCAACCGCGCCCTGAAGGACGCCGGCTACGTCGGGGTGGAGGAGCCGTTCGCGGGCCTGTTCACCCAAGGCATGGTCACCCACGAGACCTACCGGGTCCTCTCCAACGACCCGCACTGGGTCTCCCCCGCCGAGGTCGAGCGCCGCGACGGCCAGCTCGTCGAGACCAGCTCGGGCCTGCCCGTCCAGGTCGGCGGCATCGAGAAGATGGCCAAGTCGAAGAAGAACGTGGTCGCTCCGGAAGAGATCTTCGACGCCTACGGGGTGGATTCCGCGCGCCTGTTCGTCCTCTCCGACTCGCCCCCCGAGCGCGACGTGCAATGGACCGAGGCCGGGGTGGAGGGCGCCTGGCGCTTCCTCAACAAGGTCTGGGCCGAGGTCGACGGGCTTGAGGCCGCCGGCAAGGGCGCTGACGAAACCGCCGCCAAGGAGCTGGTGCGCGCCACCCACAAGCTGGTCCAGGCCGTCACCGGTCACCTGGAAGGCTTCCGCTTCAACTCGGCGGTGGCCCAGTTCCACGCCTTCCTGGGGGTCCTGCGCAAGCACCGCGAGGCCGGGACCGACCCGGCGGTACGCCGCGCCGCCGTCCAGGCCCTGGTCGTCCTGATCTCGCCCTTCACCCCGCACCTTTCGGAAGAGGCCTGGGTCCGCATCGGCGGCGAAGGACTGGTGGCGGACGCGCCCTGGCCCGTCTACGATCCGAATCTGGCCGCCGACGACGAACTCGTCTTGCCGGTCCAGGTCAACGGCAAGCGCCGGGGCGAGGTCCGCGCCCCCGCCGGCGCCCCGGAGGCCGAGGTCCGCGAGATCGCCCTGGCCGACGAGGACGTCCGCCGCCATCTGGAGGGCCTGACCGTGCGCAAGGTGATCGTGGTGCAAGACCGCATCGTCAACATCGTCGCCAACTGAGGCCTGACCCATGCGCGCCCTGGCGATCCTCCTCCTCTGCGCCGCCGCCCTTGGCCTCTCGGCCTGCGGCTTCACCCCCCTCTACGCCGAAAACGGAGGCGTGGGCCTGCATCTGCAGGGGGTCGAGGTGATCGCCCCCGAGGGCCGCGCCGGCTTTCTGGTGCGCCAGCAGCTCGAGGATGAACTGGACCGCGACCGCGCCGGGGCGTCACGCTACCGCCTGACCTACACCACCAACGAAGCGCGCTTCCCGCGGGGCCTGCGGGTCAACGAGATCGCCAGCGAGTACGAACTCGACCTCACCGTCGACTACCAGCTGACCGACCTCTCCACCGGCCAGGTGGTTTATCGGGGCACGGCCCCGACCCACATCTCCTACGCCTCGGCCGACGCCCCCTACGCCGGCATCGCCGCCCAGCAGGAGGGCCAGGAGCGCGCCGCCGCCCAGGTCGCCATCCTGATCCGCCTGGACCTGGCCCGCTATTTCGCCCGGCAGGGCCAGGGGTCCGCCCGGCCGTGAACCTGTCGAAGCGGCCGGATATCGACCGCTTCCTGCAGGGCCCGCCCGCGGAGATCCGCGTCGCCCTGATCCACGGCCGCGACCGGGGCGGGGTGCATGAGCGCGCCGACATCCTGGCCAAGAAGATCGCCGTCCGCCCGGACGACCCCTTCGACGTGGCCCTGCTCACCGAGACCGACATCGACAGCGCCCCGGGCCGCCTGGAGGAGGAGCTCTGCGCCCTCTCCATGACCGGGGGGCGTCGTCTCGTCCGCCTCAAGCTGGGAAACGACAAGGTGGGGCCCGAGCGCGCCGCCGCCGAGGCCCTGACCGCCCACGCCGAGGGCCGCTTCAACCCCGACGCCTTCTTCCTGATCGAGGCGGGGGCCCTCGAAAAGTCCTCCGCCCTGCGCAAGGCCGCCGAATCCGCCAAGGGCGCCGCGGCCCTCATCATCTACGACGACGAAAGCGGCGACGTGGCCCGCCTGGTGCGCGAGGCCCTGACCAAGGACCGGGTCGGGCTGACGCCGGAGGCGCTCGACCTGTTCGTCGCCCGCCTGCCGCGTGAGCGCGGGGTGGCCCGCCAGGAAATCGAGCGCCTGGCCATGTTCCTCGGCCCGGGCTCCAACATCACCGCCGGCCCGGCCGATCTCGTCGACCATCTCGGGGTGGAGCCCGAGGCCAGTCTCTCGGACGCCGCCGCCGAGGCCTTCGGCGGCAAGACCGGCGCGGCTCAGGCCAATCTGCGCCGCGCCCGCGCCGAGGGAGAAGGCGGCCCCGCCGCGGTCCGGGCCTTGGGGATGTACCTGGGGCGCCTGCGCCGGGCCCTGGTCTCGGTAAGGGGGGGCGCCGGCGCCGCCGAGGCCGCCAAGTCCGCCGGGGTGTTCTGGAAGCAGGAGCGCGAGTTCCTCCGCCAGATGAAGTCCTGGAATCTCGCCGAGCTCGACCGCATCCAGCCGGAGGTCCTGGACGCCGACCGGGCCTGCAAGTCCACCGGCTCCCCCGACGCCCTGATCGCCGAGCGCCTGGTGATGACGGTCGCCGCGCGGGCGAAACGCCTGGGACTCTAGGCCATCTCGCGTTCGCGGGCCGTCGCCGCCGCCGCCGCCGCCGCCCGGTCCCCGAAACCCTTGAACCGCTCCTTCCATTCCTCGATCAGGTGGCGGTTGTCGTGGTCCCAGGGCTCGAACCCCGGCCGGTAGTAGTCGAGGTACAGCTTCAGGTGGACGAGCTCCGTCAGCACCCCTGACAGGCTGAACTCCCGAGCAGGCTTGTCTTCACGGGAGCCCGGTCCGGGACTTGGCGCCGAACCGGCGCCCCGCCTGGCTCCGCCCGTCCGGGGACGCGCCCACAGGGTCCCGACCAGCATGATCGCCAGGAAGATCAGGGTGGCCAGGACCATCACCGCGACGCGGTGCAGGTAGGCCACGGGCCCCCGGCCAACGACGTGTCGATAGAGGTCCAGGCACACCGCCTTGTGTTCGGTCTCCTCCACCGCATGCCATAGCCAGAGCGCGGCGAAGGGCGGGTCCGCGGCGGCGATGAAGGCCCGCTGGCGGCGCAGCAGGTGGTCGGCGAAGGTCGAGGTGAAGTGTTCGATCGCGCAGCTCAGCGCGAGCTGCGTCGACTTGGGATAGATGCGGCGGCTCACCTTCAGCAACGCAGTCGCCAGCCTGGCCACCTTGGGACCGTAGGAACAGCTACGGTCGAGCACCAGGTTGCAACGCAGGTGCTCCTTGGCGTGCATCGTCTCCTGATAGATGAAGTCCTCCACCTGCCGCTGCAACAGCGGGTCGGTGATCCGGTCCTGGTGCCTCTTCACCGCCTGGATGAAGAATTTTTCTCCGACGGGGAAGGTGTAGGAAATAAGGTTGAAGAAAACCTCGGCGTCGCTGCGACGGGCGTGCCAGCCGCTGGACTTCGCGGAGGCGAAATCAATATTCACCTGTCTACGAACGATGTTTGCGGGAACGGCCGTCATCATTGTCCTGCGTGGACTAGGGCAGTCGCCGACGGGCGTTGCCCACCTCCCGACGATGCTAGGCGTAGCACAGGACGGGTTTTCGAACGATGAAGCTTGGCTGTAGGGCGTTTGGCGACGGCGAACCGCCCTCGAGGCGGGCGCCTCCGGGCCGGCCTGCATCGCCGCTGATCGTCTGTCGCCATGGTCGCGGCCGCGGCGAAACCGGTGGGCCTAGAGCCCTTTAGGGCCAGATGGAATCATCCGGTCCGTGTAAAAAGGTTCAAATTCAAACATTTAGAGCGCGGTCGAGCGGCGGAGCCGCCCACACTTTCGCCTAACGCGCTCTAGGGCCCTCCGGCGAGCTATGGCACCCTGGCGAGGGCCCTTGAGCGAGTCACCCGTGCGCGATCCCGAAACCCAGGCCGAACCCGCCACGGCGCCAGCCGCGGCCCTCGCGCCCTATGTCCCGCCCTATCCGCCGCGCCCCGACAAGGAGCTGTCGCCGCTGAAGCTGCTGGCGGAGGCGCGCAAGAACCTGCTGACCATCTGGCCGGCCCAGGCCTTCTCGATGAATTTCAGCGGTCGCGTGCTGTTCCGCCGGGCCGTCTTCATCTGCAACAGCCCGATCACGGTGCGCAAAGTCTTCATCGACACCGACAACTTCCACGCCAAGGCGCCCCAGCTACGCCATGCCCTGGTCCCGCTGGTCGGCGATGGCCTGTTCGTCTCCACCGGCGAGCTGTGGAAGAATCGCCGCGCCCAGATCGCGCCGCTCGCCCACATCTCCCAGCTTCCCGAGCTGAGCCGCTCCATGACCTCGGCGGCTCAGGCGCGCGGCGACGCCTGGGAGGCCAAGGTCGGCCAGGAGATCGACGCCCTGGCGGAGATGGCCGAGATGGGGGCGACGGTGATCTGCTCGGCGGTGTTCGGCTCCGGTCTCGGCGCCAAGGCCGCCCGCACCGTGGTCAAGAGCTTCACCGAGTACCAGGCCGCCATCGATCAGTTCGACATCATCTCCCTGCTCGGCCTGCCGGACTTCATCCCCCGCCGCCAGAACGGGCGGGTGCAGAAGGCCGCCAAACAGCTGCGGGAGATCATCGACGGCCTGGTGCGCAATATCCTGGCCGATCCGGGCGGCGAGGGCTCCCTGGCCCGCGCCATGGCCGCGGGGGGCATGGACCGCGCCGGCATGGACGAGGCGGCGATCTGCAACGAAGCGGCGGTCCTGTTCATGGCCGGCTACGAGACCACCGCCACCACCATGGCCTGGGTCTGGTTCATCCTGTCCCAGGACCCGCAGACGGAGGCGCGGCTGCATGCCGAGGTCGACGCCCTGGGCGGGCGGCCCGCCACCCACGCCGACATGGCCGACCTGCCCTTCACCCGGGCCGTGGCGGAGGAGACCCTGCGCCTCTACCCTCCAATCCCCCTGCAGGTCCGCGAGGCGCGCAGCCCCCAGCGCATCTCCAGCCACGACGTCCCCGCCGGGGCGGTGATGATCCTGGTCGCCTGGCTGCTGCACCGGAACCCCAAGTACTGGAAGGATCCGGACGCCTTCATCCCCGACCGCTTCATGCCCGGCGCGGCGCCGCCGGAGCGTTACTCTTACGTCCCCTTCAGCATCGGCCCCCGGGTCTGCCTGGGCGCGGCCTTCGGCATCACCGAAGTGGTCCTGTGCATCGCCACCCTCGCCCAGCGCTATCGGCTGACGCTGAAGCCCGGCTGGGAGGTGGTCCCCACCTGCCGGCTCAGCCTGCGCCCCGGCGACCGCCTGCCCATGCGCGTGGAGGCGCGGACACGGTGAGCGCTCCCGGCGGCCTGACGCACCGGCTCGCGCGGCTCGGAGAGGAAGGGCTCTATCTCGGCCTGCACCAAACCTTCCGGATGCTCCCCACCGAAGCCTGTTCGGACGCCGGCGCACGCCTCTCCGGGATTCTCGGCCGCAGGAGCCACCCCGTCTCGGAGGGCCGCAGCCGCGTCCTCCTGGCCCGCCTGCGCCCCGACTGGGCCGAGCCCGCCGCCCTGGAGGCTGCGGTGGGCCGCACCTGGGAGAACGCCGGGCGCGTCTACGCCGAATATTCGGTCCTGCACCGCCTGATCCGCGAGGGGCGCGTCACGGAGGCCGAGCCCGGCCTGCTGCAGGCCCTGACCGCCCCGGGCCAGGGTCCCGCCATCTTCGCCTTCCTCCACCTGGGCAACTGGGAGGTCGTCGCCCACCGCCTCGCCCATCTGACGCAGGGGCGCGGCATGGGCGTCGGAGCCCCCCCCGCCAGCGCCGTGAGGGGCGCGATCTTCCGGCGCTGGCACGACAGCCTGCCGGGAATCACCCGGCCGACCAGCCTGGGTGTCTGGCGCGAAGTCGTTGAAATGCTGAGAAAACCGGACGGGGCGGTGCTGCTGAACATCGACGAGCCCAATGCCGTGAGCGTGTCCGCCCCCTTCTTCGGCCGCCCCGTCCGCGCCGACGGCAACCTCGGCAAGGCCGTGCGTCTCGCCGCAGCCGCCCGGGCCCGCATCGTCATCGCCTACGCCGAGCGCCTTGCGGGCGTGCGTTTCGTCATCCACGCCCTCCCGGTGGTGGAGGTGGACCCCCGCGCCACCGGGGTCGGCCCCGAGACGGAAGGAGAGGTGCTGCGGATCGACGCCATGATCGCTCCCGTCATCCGCCGCCTCGCGGACCAGTGGCACATGGCCGCCTATTTCGGGACGGACGTGGAGGCGGTGGCGCCCCAGACAGCGCCCCTCGCATGAAACGCCGCCTGAAGCAGGGAGCGGCCGACGCGCGGGACCTCGCCCTGCACCACCTCCTGAAACTCCTGCCGACGCAGGCCTGTTCGGACCTCGGCTCCTGGATGGCGCCGCTAATGAATCCAAAGGCTTATCCTCTGTTGGACTCCCGCGGGCGGTCCGCCCTCGCCCGCATCCGCCCCGATCTGTCCCTCGATGCGGCCATGAGGCGCCTGTGGCAGAACATCGGCCGGGTCAGCGCTGAATATTCCGTCCTCGGCCGCATGGCCCGCGAGGGACGGATCGAGGAGGCCGAGCCCGGGCGCCTGCGGGCCCTGCTGGACGATCCGCGCCCGGCGATCTTCTGCTTCCTCCACATCGGCAACTGGGACGTGGCTCACATGGCCATCGCCCTGGCCGCTCCGGGGCGGATGATCGCCCTGGCCATGCCCTCCCCCAGCCGGGCTCAGAGCGCCATCATCGAGGGGGCGCGGTCACGCCTGCCGTCGCAGGTGCTGTGGATGAGCCCCAAGGTCTGGCGCGCGGTGCTGGAGCGGCTGAAAACGCCCGGCGGCCTGGCCTATATCGCCGGCGACGAGCCAGGTCCGGTGACCGTCGCCACCCCCTTCTTCGGCCGCCGGCCCACAACGGAGGGCAATCTCGGCAAGATGGTCCGCCTCGCCGCCGCCACGGGGGCCCGGATCGTTCCCATCTTCGCCGAACGCCTGCCGGGCGTGCGCTTCCGGCTCACCCTGCTGCAGGCCGTGGAGGTCGCCGGCGGGGATGACGAACGCGGCGTCCTCGCCGAGGTCGTGCGGATCAACGCCCTGATCGAGCCGGTGGTGCGGAGCCGCGCCGACCAATGGCTGGTCGCCATCGGCTTCGGCCGCGACGTGAAGGAGCTGAGAGCGCGTTAGGCGAAAGTGTGAGCGGTTTCGCCGCTCGAACGCGCTCCAAATGCTTAGATTGAGCGGGCGCGGGCAAAAAGCCCGCGACTCCGCTTCGGCGCGTTAGGCGAAAGTGTGAGCGGCTTCGCCGCTCGAACGCGCTCTAAGTGTTTGAATTAGAGTCTTTTTACACGGGTCAGATGATTCCATCTGACCCGTGTAAAAAGGCTCTAGCGGCTCCGGCTGAGGCGGCCGATGATGTCGTCGAGCACTTCGAGGTTGGTGTAGAGGATCCGCACCTCTCCCTGACCGCCCCGGTCGTCGATCACCACGCGGGTTCCGAGGGTCTCCTCCAGGTCCCGCTCCAGGGCCAGGGTGTCCTGGTCCTTGGGGGGCGGGCCGCTCGGCCGCCGGGCGGAGCGCTCGGGCCGTGACTGGGCCTGGCGCCCGAGGGCCTCGGCGTCACGCACGGACAGGCCGCGCTCGACGATGGTGCGGGCGAGGGCCGCCGGGTCGGGGGCGGAAGCGATGGCGCGGGCGTGACCGGCGGACAGCCGCCCCTCGCCGATGTGCTCGCGCACTTCGTCCGGAAGAGCCA
This sequence comes from Caulobacterales bacterium, assembly GCA_947474395.1. GTDB lineage: Bacteria > Pseudomonadota > Alphaproteobacteria > Caulobacterales > Caulobacteraceae > CANJID01. The sequence continues at coordinate 8,281 of CANJID010000024.1, read as the reverse complement.
GCAATCTCAAGGCGTTAGCCACGTGGCTGCGGCTCTTGCCGACGGTCTGGGCGATGGCTTCCTGGGTGCGGCCGAAGCGGTCGATCAGCGCCTTGTAGCCGTAGGCCTCTTCCAGCGGGTTCAGGTCGACCCGCTGAACGTTCTCGATGATCGCGATCTCCAGCACGGCCTGGTCGTCCAGGTCGCGCACGACGATCGGCACGAAGTGCAGGCCCGCCCTCTGGGCCGCGCGCCAGCGCCGCTCGCCGGCGACGATCTGGTACTCGCCCTCGGCGCCGGGGGCCGGACGCACCAGGATCGGCTGGATCAGCCCCTTCTCGCGGATCGAGGCGGTCAACTCCTCCAGCTCGGCTTCGCGGAACTCGCGGCGCGGCTGGTCGGGATTGCGGCGCAGAAGTTCGATCGGGGCGGTGTTGGCGGCGATCGGCGCGGCCGGCGCGGCTCCGTCGGCGACCCCGGCCAGAGGCGCGATCTCGTCCATCAGGGCGGACAGGCCCCGGCCCAGACCCCGGGTGCGGCTGCTCGGCTCGGCCATGGACTCGCCCCCTCTTTCTCTAAGCCGCGGCTTCGCGGCGGGCCCGTTCGCGGCCCACGACTTCCCGCGCCAGGCGGATATAGGCCTGGCTGCCGGCGCATTTCAGATCGTAGATCAGCGCCGGCTTGCCGAAGGACGGCGCCTCGGACACCCGCACGTTGCGGGGGATCATGGTCTCGTAGACCTTGTCGCCGAAGTGGGAGCGGACGTCCTGGGCCACCTGGTCCGACAGGCTGTTGCGCTTGTCGTACATGGTCAGGACCACCCCCTGGATCTCCAGCTTGGGGTTCAGGCTTCCTCGCACCAGCTCCACCGTCCGCATCAGCTGGGTCAGGCCCTCCAGGGCGAAGAACTCGCACTGCAGGGGCACCAGCACCGCATCGGCCGCCGTCATGGCGTTGACGGTCAGGAGGTTCAGCGAAGGCGGGCAGTCGATCAGGACATAGGAATAGGGGGCGGGATCGGTGCGGATCTGCGCCAGGGAGTCCCGCAGGCGGTAGGAGCGGCGCGGAGCGGCCCCCAGTTCGATCTCGGCGCCGGAGAGGTCGGCGTCCGCAGGCACCACATCCAGGCCCGGCACCTTGGTCTTCACCACCGCATCCAGCAGCGGGGCCTGGTTCACCAGCACATCGTAGACGGTGGTGACCCGCTGCGAGCGTGGCACGCCGAGCCCCGTGGAGGCGTTGCCTTGCGGATCGCAGTCCAGCAGCAGCACCTTCTCGCCCACGGCGGCCAGGGCCGTGCCGAGGTTGATGGCGGTGGTCGTCTTGCCCACGCCGCCCTTCTGGTTTGCGACGGCGAGGACACGCACCCCGGCGCTCGTGGACGGGCTAACGGGCACGCGACATCCTTTCGACGCGCAGGATGCGTCCGGAGGGGTCGCTTAGGCTGGGGATCAGCTCCAAATCGAACCTCCACTTCGGCCGGGCGGCGGCCACCTCGGTCGCGACGTCCTGCCCCTTGAGGAAGAGGCCGACGGCGCCCTTCTTCATATAGGGCAGAGCATAATCGAACAGGCGGACCAAGGGCGCGCACGCCCTGGCGGTGACGATATCCACCGAAAGCGTCAGGTTTTCCGCACGGTCGTTATGAACCACGGCAGGAAGCTCCAGAGTCGCCACGGCTTCCTCCAGAAAGCGGCAGCGCTTGGTCAGGCTTTCCACCAGGTTCACCCTCACCCCGGGCCTCCCCTTCAGCATGATCGCCAGCACCACCCCCGGCAGGCCCGCCCCCGCGCCGAGGTCGGCCCAGCGCAGAGAATTGGGGGCGAGCTCCAAAAGCTGCGCCGAATCAAAGGCATGGCGCAGCCAGAACTGTTGCATCGCCGAGGGACCGACCAGATTGATGCGCTGATTCCACTCTTCAAGCAGAGTCCGGAATCGCTCCAGATCGGCCATCTGCTCGGGCGTGGCGCCGGTGCGCGCCTGGAACTCCGCCGCCCCGAAGACGGCCTCTTTCTCAGGCGGCATCGGCCGCGCCGCGCCGAACATGAGCCAACAAAGCCGTCAAGGCGCCGGGGGTGACCCCCTCGATCCGCGCCGCCTGGCCCAGGGTCGCCGGGCGAACCCGCGCCAGCTTCTCGCGCACCTCGTTGGAAAGCCCGCCCACGCCGGCGTAGTCGAGGGCGGCGGGCAATTTCAGCCCCTCGTCGCGCTGGAAGGCGTCCACGTCGGCCTGCTGGCGGTCGAGATAGCCGGCATAAGTCGCTTCGGCCTCGATCTGGGCCCGCACCTGCGGACTCCAGCTAAGCAGCTGCGGCCAGATTCCGGCCAGTACGTCCAGGCTGACTTCCGGGTAGGCCAGAAGTTGCACCAGGTCGCGCTTCTGGCCGTCCTCCTTGACCTTCAGCCCGTGGCGCGCCGCCTCGGCGGAGCTCAGCCGCAGCGCCGCGGCCTCGGATCGGGCATCCTCCAGGGCTTTGAGCTTGGAGTCGAAAACCCCTGCCCGCTCAGACTCCACCAGCCCCCACTTCATGCCGATCGGCGTCAGCCGCTGGTCGGCGTTGTCAGCCCGCAGCGTCAGGCGGAACTCCGCGCGGCTGGTGAACATCCGGTAGGGCTCGGTGACACCGCGGGTCACCAGATCGTCCACCATCACCCCGATATAGGCCTCGTTCCGGGCCAGGGTGACACCCTCGGACCCTCCGGCGGCCCGCGCCGCGTTGAGCCCGGCCATCAAGCCTTGCGCCGCCGCCTCCTCGTAACCCGTGGTCCCGTTGATCTGTCCCGCCAGATAAAGGCCCGGCAGGCGCTTGGTCTCCAGCGTCGGGGCGAGCTCGCGGGGGTCCACGTAGTCATATTCGATGGCGTAGCCGTAGCGGCGCACCTCGACCTCTTCCAGGCCCGGGATGGTGCGCAGGAACAGGGCCTGGGTCTCCTCAGAGACCGAAGTCGAAATGCCGTTGGGATAGACGGTGTCGTCGCCCAGCCCCTCGGGCTCCAGGAACACCTGGTGGCTCGATTTGTCGGCGAAGCGGACGACCTTGTCCTCGATGGAGGGGCAGTAGCGTGGCCCCCGCCCCGTCGCCCGGCCGCCATAGACCGCCGACTCCGTCAGGCGCTCGGCGATGATCCGGTGGGTCTCCTCGGTCGTCCAGGTGATGGCGCAGGCGACCTGGGGCCGGTCGATCCTGTCGGTCAGGAAAGAGAAGGGGCTGGGCTCGGCGTCGCCCTCCTGCCGCTCCAGCCGGTCCCAGGCGATGGTGCGCCCATCGAGGCGGGCCGGTGTGCCGGTCTTCAGCCGCCCCATGTCAAAGCCCAGGCCGTAGAGCCGATCCGAAAGACCCACTGCCGGCTGGTCGCCGTGCCGCCCCGCGGCGATGCGCAGCTCGCCCCGGTGGATCACGCCTTTCAGGAAGGTGCCGGTGGTCAGGACCACGGCGGGGGCGCGGAAACTTTCCCCATCCCCGGTGACGACCCCCGCCACGCGGCCGCCCTCGACGATCAGGTCCTCGGCCGCTCCGGCGTGAATAGTCAGGCCTGGCTGCCCCGCCAGGGCCGCCTGCATGGCCTGGCGATAGAGCTTACGGTCGATCTGGGCGCGGGGACCGCGCACGGCCGGGCCCTTGGAGCGGTTCAGGAGCCGGTACTGGATACCCGCCTCGTCCGCCAGCCGGCCCATCAGACCGCCCAGGGCGTCGACTTCCCGCACCAGGTGGCCCTTGCCCAGGCCGCCGATCGCCGGGTTGCAGGACATCTCGCCGATGGTCTCGAGCTTGTGCGTCAGCAGCAGGGTCGCCGCGCCGGTGCGCGCAGCCGCAGCCGCAGCCTCACAGCCGGCGTGTCCTCCCCCAATGACGATGACGTCGAAACCCATGATCCGGCCGGCTCTTTGTGAGGGCGTGTATCTAGTCGCCCCAACCGCTCCCGTCGAGGCGCCGTCGATGTTTCACGTGGAACAGTTGGCGGGCCTGACCCCGGCTAGACCGGACTGTTTCACGTGAAACAGTTTTACCGGCCGGGCTGCCCCTCGACTTACTTGCCGATGCAAAAGGATGCGAAGACCCGATCCAGTATGGCCTCGGCGTCGATGCGTCCCGAAATCCTTTCCAGGGCGCGGGCCGCGAGCCGCACATCTTCCGCGGCCCGCTCCGCTTCACCGCCGAGCTCCGAAAGCCCGCGCCTCAGGTGATCCAGGGCCTCGTTCAGAGCCGAGCGGTGACGAATCCGTGTCACAGCAGGGAATTCCGAGCCCCTGAGCGCCTCTGTGACCGTCGTCGCCAAGCGGCCTCTAAGCGCCTCCAGGCCACCGATTTCGGTGGCCGAGGCCTCCACCACGACCAGTCCGTCCCGGGCAGCCCGGCGTCGGGCCTCGGGCTCATCGGCGCCCAGGGGCCGGTCCGCCTTGCTCAAGATCAGCATGTCCCCGGCCCGCACCAGCCGCTCAGCCTCGGCCCAGCCACCCTCCCCAGCGCCGCGATCCACGACCCAGAGCCGTAGCGCGGCGCCTTCCGCCCAGGCTCGCGCCCGGCGCACGCCCTCGGCCTCGATGGGGTTGGTGGCGATCCGAACCCCCGCCATATCGGCCAACAGCACGCGGTAGCCCTCGATCACCAGGGGCGCCTCGATCACGTCGCGGGTGGTGCCGGCGGTCTCGGTGACGATCGCCGCGTCCCGCTCGAGGAGCGCATTGAGCAGGCTCGACTTGCCGGCGTTGGGGGCGCCAACCAGGGCGACGCGATAGCCCTCCCGAACCCGCTCGCCCCGCGGATCCGCCAGGGCGGCGGCGATCTCCGCTTCGAGCCGTTCCAGGGGCGCGCGCGCAGCCTGCGCGACTTCCGGGGGCACTTCCTCGTCGGGAAAGTCGATCTGGGCTTCCAGGAAGGCGAGGGCTTCGATCAGGGCGTCGCGCCAGGCCTCGTGCCTGCGGGCTAGCGCCCCGCCCATCTGGTCCAAGGCTTGTCTGCGTTGCGCCTCGGTCTCGGCGTCCACCAGGTCGGCGATGGCCTCGGCCTGGGACAGCTCCAGCCGGCCGGCCTCGAAGGCGCGGCGGGTGAACTCGCCAGGCTCGGCGGGGCGCAGGCCGATGGCGGCCAGTTCGGCCAGCACCCGCTCGATCACCGCCGGCCCACCGTGCAGATGCAGCTCGGCCACATCCTCGCCGGTGAAGCTGGCCGGGCCCGGGAACCACAGCACCAGGGCCTGGTCGAGGGTCTCGCCTTCCGCCTTGAGAGTGCGCAGGCTCACGACCCGCGGCGCCGGCGCCTCGCCGGACAGCCGCTCCAGCGCGCCCTTCGCCCCGGGGCCGGACAGCCGGACCACCGCCACGGCCGCGCGGCCGGGCGCGGTCGCCAGGGCGAAGACAGTGTCGCGCATGGCTACTTGGTCACGGACCCGGTCGCCGCCGCCATCAGCTGCCGGAACTGATCCTGGGCCTGGGCGCCATAGGACATCCAGCTCTTCATCAGTTCTTCCGGCTGCAGCTTGGACAGGTTCTCGTCCATCCGCTTCGACATCTCCGACATCAGGTGGTCGTTGAGGGCCGTGACGTCCGGAAGGCCGAGGAAGGTTCTGGCCTCGATCGGGGTGCAGTCGATCTCGATGGTCATCTTCATGGCGCGCAAGCTCCTGCCCAACGATTGCTTATGGCCGTCCAAGGCCCATCCGCGCTAGTAGCGATGCGCTCATCCGCCACAAGGGACACGCGAGCCATGGCCGGCAAGACCCTCACCATCTCCACCCCCGACGGCAGCTTCAACGCCTATGTCGCCGAGCCCGCAGGGCAACCCCGCGCCGCCGTGGTGGCCATCCAGGAGATCTTCGGCGTCAATGAGACCATGCGCGGGGTCTGCGACTGGCTGGCGAGCGAGGGCTACCTCGCAGTGGCGCCCGACCTGTTCTGGCGGATCGAGCCGGGGGTCGACATCACCGACAAGTCCGAGGCCGAGTGGAAAAAGGCCTTCTCCCTGATGACCGCCTTCGACGTCGACAAGGGCATCCAGGACATCGCCGCGACCATCAAGGTGCTGCGCGCCGACCCCCGGTCCAAGGGCAAGGTTGGGGCCGTAGGCTACTGCCTGGGCGGGCGCCTCGCGTACCTGACCGCCACCCGCACCGATGCGGACGCCAGCGTCGGCTACTACGGGGTCGGGATCGATAACTACCTGGCCGAGGCCGAGAAGCTCGCCCGCCCCCTGATGCTGCACATCGCCGAGGAAGACGGCTTCGTGAACAAGGAGGCGCAGGCCCGGATCGTCGCCGCCCTGAAGGACCATCCCCAGGTGACGTTGCATTCCTATCCCGGTTGCGACCACGCCTTCGCCCGCCCCGGCGGCCAGCACTACGACGCCGCCGCGGCCGAGAAGGCCAACGCCCGGACCCTCTCCTTTTTCAAGAAGGCCCTCGGCTGATGCATGCTGTCATGGTTTCGGCCCCCGGCGGGCCGGAGGTTCTCGACTATTCGGAACAGCCCGATCCCGTCGCGGGCCCCGGAGAGATCCTGATCCGCAACGAGGCGATCGGGCTGAACTTCGTCGACATCTACCAACGCACCGGCCTCTACCCCGGCGAGTTTCCCCGCATCCTCGGCAGCGAGGCGGCCGGGACCGTCGAGGTCGTGGGCCCCGGGGTGACCCGCTTCAAGGTCGGTGACCGCGCCGCCTTCGTCGGCGGACCCGCGTCCTATGCCGAACTGTCGGCGGTCAAGGCGGACCGGGCGTTTCACGCGGCGCCGGGGGTCTCGGCCAAGGTCGCGGCGGCCTCCGGCCTGAAGGGGCTGACGGCCGAATACCTGACGCGCATATGGCCGGTGGGGCCGGGGGACACCGTCCTGCTGCACGCCGCCGCCGGCGGGGTCGGCACTCTCCTCAGCCAGTGGCTCGCCCACCTGGGCGTGCGGGTGATCGGCACTGTCGGCTCGGCGGCCAAGGCCAAGCTCGCCCGCGCCCAGGGCTGCGCCGAGGTGATCCTCTACGACCAGGAGGACGTGGCGACGCGGGTGCGCGAGCTGACCGGCGGCGCGGGTGTGAAGGTGGTCTACGACTCGGTCGGCAAATCGACCTTCGACGCCAGCCTGGCCAGCCTGCAGCGCCGGGGCCTGATGGTCACCTTCGGCAACGCCTCTGGACCCGTTCCGCCGGTCGAGCCGATCCGCCTGTCGCGGGCGGGCTCGCTCTTCCTGACCCGGCCCACCCTCTACGACTACATCGCCACCACCGACGAGCTTGACGCCGCGGCGGCGCGCCTGTCCGAGGTCATCACCTCAGGCGTCGTGACCGTGAAGGTCGACCAGGAGTGGCCGCTGTCAAAGGTCCAGGACGCCCACCGTGCGATGGCGGCCCGGGAGACCACCGGCGCCTCGGTGATGATCCCCTAGGCGAGGGCCTTGGCCAGGGCCGGGCGGGCGGAGAGCCGTTCCCAGTAGGCTTTCAGGCTCGGCGCGAGGCGATCGCCGAGGCCGGCGAAGAGGGCCAGGCTCACGGCGTAGCCCACCGAGACGTCCGCCAGGGTGAGACGGCCGGCGGCGAGATAGTCGCCCTTGGCCAGGCTCGCCTCGACCGGGGCGAAGCGCTGGAGCATGCGGTCGCCGGCCAGGGCGGCCACCTTGGGATCGCGCATCTCCTCGGGCAGGAAGCGCGAGTACATCATGATCGTCGCCCCCATGCCGGAGAGGGTCGCCTCGCCGTAGTGGAGGTACTGCAGGTAGGTCGGATAGTCCGGCTCGTCGGGCTGGACCACGAGGGGCGTCGGGCCATACCGCTGGGCCAGGTACTCGCAGATGGCCATGGACTCGAACATCACCGTCCCGCCGTCCTCGATGGCCGGCAGGGCCCCGGTAGGGTTGGCCGCCTTGTAGCGTTCCGCGGCCTCGGGGTTGGTGCGGACGTTCAAGGCCTCGTAGGCAAGGCCCATCTCTTCGAGCACCCAGACCACACGCGACGAGCGGCTGCCGGGAATATGATAGACAGTGATCACGACTAAGCTCCGCGCCGCGAGTAACCCTTAAGTATTCATCGACTGGAAGAAGTCGCCGTTATTCTTGCTCTGACGCATCTTGTCGAGCAGGAACTCGATGGCGTCCTGGGCCCCCATGGGATTGAGGATGCGGCGCAGGACATAGGTCTTCTGCAGCACATCCTTGGCCGTGATGAGCTCTTCCTTGCGGGTGCCGGACTTCAGCACGTCGATGGCCGGGAAGATGCGCTTGTCCGCGACCTTGCGGTCCAGGATGATTTCCGAGTTACCGGTGCCCTTGAACTCTTCGAAGATCACTTCGTCCATGCGGCTGCCGGTGTCGATCAGGGCGGTG
>CANJID010000023.1 GCA_947474395.1 Caulobacterales bacterium | reverse complement strand
GGTGCCCTTGAACTCTTCGAAGATCACTTCGTCCATGCGGCTGCCGGTGTCGATCAGGGCGGTGGCGATGATGGTCAGCGAGCCCCCCTCCTCGATGTTCCGCGCCGCGCCGAAGAAGCGCTTGGGCCGCTGCAGGGCGTTGGCGTCGACGCCCCCGGTCAGCACCTTGCCCGAGGACGGCACGGTGGTGTTGTAGGCGCGCCCCAAGCGGGTGACGGAGTCCAGCAGGATCACCACGTCCCGCTTGTGTTCGACCAGGCGCTTGGCCTTCTCGATCACCATCTCGGCGACCTGGACGTGGCGGGTGGCGGGCTCGTCGAAGGTCGAGGAGATGACCTCGCCTTTCACGGTCCGCTGCATGTCGGTCACTTCCTCGGGCCGCTCGTCGATCAGCAGCACCATCAGGAAGCACTCAGGATGGTTGGTCTCGATCGACTTGGCGATGTTCTGCAGCATGACGGTCTTGCCGACCCGCGGGGGCGACACGATCAGGCAGCGCTGGCCCTTGCCTAGGGGCGCGACGATGTCGATCACCCGGCCGGAGCGATCCTTCAGGGTCGGATCGTCGAGTTCCATGGTCAGACGCTCGTCCGGATAGAGCGGCGTCAGGTTGTCGAAGTGAACCTTGTGGCGGACGTTCTCCGGGTTCTCGAAATTGATCGCGTCGACTTTGAGGATGGCGAAATAGCGCTCGCCTTCCTTGGGCGCGCGGACGGGCCCGTCCACCGTGTCGCCGGTGCGAAGGCCGAAGCGGCGGATCTGGGAGGGGGAGACATAGATGTCGTCCGGGCCGGGCAGATAATTGGCCTCAGGCGAACGCAGGAAGCCGAACCCGTCGGGGAGCACCTCGAGCACGCCGGAGCCGGAGATCTCCACGCCCTCCTCGGCGAGGACCTTGAGGATGGCGAACATCATGTCCTGCTTGCGCATGGAGTTCGCGCTCTCGATCTCCAGGCTTTCGGCGAAAGCCAGGAGGTCGGCGGGAGACTTTTCCTTCAGTTCCTGCAGCGACATGCGCTGCATCAAGGGATCGTGGGGGGAATCATCGCCAGAATCTGGGCCGGCTTCGGGGCCCGTCTCGGGCTCGGCGGCATTGTCGGTGTCTAGGACGTCGTCGGACATAGGTCGTTGCTCTTAAGCGAGCGGATCGTCATTTGCACGGCCCGGGGCGGGCGGCGAGCGATCCGGATTTGAAAGGCTGGAGATCGGCGGCGTGCGCCAAGTCTCTGAGATGCGGGGGGCCCGGCGGCCTGTTCTCGCCGGACCGAGGCTAGGCAAATCACTTGCGCCTGCTTCGGTCAAGCGGCGCGGCGGGGGGTGAGACGATCAGGTACCGAATTCTGTGGTCACGGCGATGACCATGACGATGGCCGCCAGGAAGGGCAGCTCGTTGGTCATGCGCCAGAATTTCTCGGACCGGAGGTTCTGGCCGGCGGCGAAGCGGCGCCGCGCCGTCCCCAGGAAATGGTGCCACCAGGTCAGGAAAACAATCCCGACGATCTTGGTCAGCATCCAGGGGAAGAGCAGGAATCCCCAGCCGAACTTGTTGGCCACGTCCCACCAGATCAGGCCCGCGCCGAAGACCCAGGCGGCGACCATGGCCGGGCCCATGATGATGCGGAAGAGCTTCAGCTCCATGGTCTGGAAGGTGGCGTCCAGCTCCGAGCCCCGCGCGGCCTTGGTGTGATAGGCGAACAGGCGCGGCAGGTAGAGCAGCCCCGCCATCCAGGCGATCACCGCCAGGATGTGGAAGGCGCGCAGGAGGTTGTAGGCCAGGAGGGTGTTCATGCGGCGGCTCTCGTCCGGCAGGCGCACTGGGACCAGTCGGGGGCGCACATGGCGCCGGCGGGGTCGATCCCGCCGCGTCCAAGCGCGCTCAGGGTCATTTCGGCCAGGGCCTCGATGAAGCTGGGCTCGGTCCCCAGGGCCGGCGCGCGAATATAGACCTCGCAGCCTTCGGCCTCGGCGATCCGGGCGTAGTCGCGGTCGAGCTCGACCAGGGTCTCGACATGTTCGGAAACGAAGGCGATGGGGACGATCAGAACGCCCCTGCCCTCATGGACCGCCTCCGTGATCGCCGCCGCGGTATAGGGCTGCAGCCATTTCATCGGCCCGACCCGGCTCTGATAGCAGACCTTCCAGTCCCAGGAGGGGCCGAGGCGATCGGCTACCGCCTTGGCGGTGCGCTCCACATGGCTCTGGTAGGGATCGCCGGCGTCCACCACCTTCTGCGGCAAGCCATGGGCGGAGAAGAGCAGCCGCACGTGCTCGGGGCGGCCCGCCGCCTCGAACGCCGCCTCGATCCGCCGGACGTGGGCTTCGACCAGGCCGGGCGCCTCCGGATAACAGCAGATCTCCCGCACCGTCCCCCCGCCCTTGTACGCCTTGCGCCAGGCCTTCAGGGACGACCCTGTCGTGGTGGTCGAATACTGGGGATAGAGCGGCAGCAGCACCACCTCGTCCGGCGCGAAGGCCGCGACCTCGGCGGCCGTCTGCTCTGTGAGGGGCTTCCAGTAACGCATGGCGGTGAAGACCCGCACCTCGCTGCTCGCCAGGTGGTCTTGGAGCGACGCTTCCAGCGCGCTCGCCTGGGCCCGGGTCTCCTTCAGGAGGGGCGAGGCGCCGCCCATCTCGGCATAGTTGGCCTGAGCCGCGCGGTTCCGGCCCGTGGAGATCACCCAGGCGAGCAGGTGCCGAAACCCCGCCGGCAGGCCGATGATCGCCGGATCCCTGAACAGGTTGAACAGGAAGGGGCGAACCGCCTTCAGGCTGTCCGGACCCCCGAGGTTGAACAGCACCACGGCGACCTTGGGATGCTCGGTTTTGGGGCGCTCCACGGAGGCCATCTCAGGCGCCTGCCACGCGGGCGAGCACCTGCTCGACATGGGCGATCGGCGTGTCCGGCAGGATGCCGTGGCCGAGGTTGAAGATGTACGGACCGCCCCCCCACTGGCCCAGCAGCTCCTCCACGCGGGCGTCGAGCGCCGGGCCCCCCGCCCGCAGCAGCAGCGGATCAAGCGCTCCCTGGATAGTCTTGCCCTTGGCCTGGATCGCCAGCCCAAGCGCGGCAGGGGCTCCCGTGTCCAGGGCCACGCCCTGGACCGCCACCGAGGCGGCATAGCCTTCGACCAGGCCGCCCGCCCCTCGCGGGAAACCGATCAGAGGGACAGTAACGCCCAGTTCCCGGAGCCGGGCCACCAGGCGGCGGTGCGGATCGGCCACCAGCCGCTCGAACAGGGGCTCCGACAGGCCTTCAGCCCAGGATTCGAACAGCTTCAGCACCTGGGCGCCCGCCGCCGCCTGCATGGCGAGGTAGCGGGCCGACGACTCGACCAGGACATCGATCAGCCGATCGACCCGCTCGGGGTCGGTGTAGGCGAGGCTCCGCGCCCCGCTGCGGTCGCTGGACCCGCCTTCGATCATGTAGGTCGCCACCGTCCAGGGCGCCCCCGCAAAGCCGATCAGCGCCCGCTCCGGCTCCAGGGCTGCCCGCACGCGGCTCAGGGTCTCGCCGATGTTGGTCAGCCGACCGGTGGAGGCCTCGATCTCAGCCTCCAGGGCCGCGATCTCCGGCAGCGGACCGAGCTTGGGTCCCTCGCCCGCCTCGAACCAGACCTTCTGGCCCAGGGCCCCGGGGATCAGGAGGATGTCGGCGAAGACGATGGCCGCATCGAAGGGCAAGCGGCGCATCGGCTGCAGCGTCGCCTCGGCCGCCTTTTCCGGATCGTGGCAGAAGCTGATGAAGTCCGGGGCCGTGGCGCGCAGGGCCCGGTACTCCGGCAGGTAGCGCCCGGCCTGACGCATGAACCAGATGGGCGGACGAGGAAGGGTTTCGCCGGCTAGGGCCCTGAGGAGGCGCGGCGCTTCGGCGGGAAAGCTCATGCCGCCCTTAAAGCGGCTCCGGCCGACAAGCTCAAGCCGTCCTGTTCTTCTTCTTCAATTCAAGAATCTAACTCGAAGAGTTGGAGGTAGAAGGTGGGACCGGAGATGACGGGGACAAACCAGGCCCGACCTGGGCCGGCGGGAGATGGCCCGGGATGGTCCCCATGGGGAGAAGCGCCGGGCCGAACCTGGGGATTGGGTTAACAACTGGTTAACGGCCTGGAAGGGTTAATGAAATCCTAACGGGGTTGCGGGACCAGCGCGGGGAGGGTTGCAGGCTCACAGCTGTGCGGCGATCGACCTCTCCGACGCTCCACAGCCACCTCGGTTCTGGACAGATGGGCCCCGCCGTCCACCGGCGTCCTCAGGCCGGCTTGGCAAAGGGCCCCGAAGCGGGTTTTCTCGCACACCTGTCCCCAGGCGGAGGGCGGCCATCCCAAGGGCGCTCCCCAGCGCCGTCCACGGATGATTCGCCGCACCGCGCGAAATCAGGCCTCGATGAGCCCCACCCAGCGTCTCGGCACCTACTTCCACGTCCACCTCGTGTCCGATTCCACGGGCGAGACCCTGAACGCGGTGACCAAGGCGGTCTGCGCCCGGTTCGAGGACCTCCTGCCGATCGAGCACATCTACCCCCTGATGCGATCCCCCCGGCAGCTCGACCGGGTGATGCTGGAGATCGAGGCCGCCCCAGGGGTGGTGATCCACACAATCGTCGACCGGGTGCTGCGCACGGCCCTGGAAGAGGGCTGCCGGGAGCTGGGCGCGCCCTGTATCGCGGCGCTGGACCCGCTGACGGCGGCGCTGGGTCGTTATCTCGGCGCCTCGCTGTCCACCAGGGTGGGCGCCCAGCACCAGCTCGACACCGACTATTTCAACCGGATCGAAGCCCTAAATTACGCCATCGCCCACGACGACGGGCAGACCGGCCAGGATCTCGAAAGCGCCGACGTGATCCTGGTGGGAGTTAGCCGGACCTCCAAGACCCCCACCTGCGTCTACCTGGCCCACCGGGGCGTCCGGGCCGCGAACATCCCGCTGGTCCCCGAGGTCCCCCTGCCGCCGCGCCTGTTCGAGATGACCCGGCCCCTGGTGGTGGGCCTCCTGATCTCGCCGGACCGGCTGATCCAGATTCGGCGCAACCGCCTGCTCTCGCTGAACGAGACCCGGGACAGCGCCTATATCGATGTTGAATCCGTCCGCGAGGAGACGGTGCAGGCCCGCCGGCTGTTCGAAAAGCACGGCTGGCCGGTGATCGATGTGAGCCGCCGCTCGGTGGAGGAAACCGCGGCGGCGGTGATCAACCTCCTGATGGCCCGGCGTGCCGGAACCCGAGCGCCAAACGTGGACGCCGCCCCGTGACCCCCGTCGCCCAGACCCCCATGACTCTGGCCCCCATGACTCTGGCCCCTGTGACTCTGGCCTCAAAAAGCCCGACCCGCGCGAAACTGCTGCGGGACGCAGGCGTGGCGTTTGATGCGGTCTCCCCCGGCGTGGACGAGACCTCGGCGAAAGAAAGCTTCCTTTCCGAGGGTATGAAGCCCCGGGACATCGCCGACGCGCTCGCCGAAATGAAGGCGGTGCGGGTGTCGATGAAGCGCGAAGGCCTGGTGATCGGCGCCGACCAGACCGCGGAGCTCGATGGAAAGCTGATCGACAAGGCCGAAACCATCGAGGAGGCCCGCGCCCAGCTCCTCGCCCTGCGTGGTCGAGACCATTCCCTGCATTCGGCGGTGGTCCTCGCCCGCGCCGGCCAGCCGATCTGGCGGGAGATCAGGACCGCCAAGCTGCGGGCGCGGGCGTTCTCCGATGATTTCCTGGAGAGCTACCTGGCGCGCGAAGCCCCGCACATCATCGGCTCGGTCGGCTGCTATCGGCTGGAGGGCGAGGGCGCTCAGCTGTTCGACCGCATCGACGGGGATTATTTCACCATCCTCGGCCTGCCGCTGATGGGATTGCTGGACATGCTCCGCCGGCACGGGGCGCTGCAGACATGAGCCGGCTGATCGCGGGCGTGGCGGGAAACCCGGTCGCCCACTCCTTAAGTCCCCTGATCCATGGCGAATGGATCGCCGCCACCGGGATCGACGGTTCTTACGAGCGATTCCTGGTGTCCCTGGACGGTTTCGCGGCCTTCGTGGCGAGCCGGCGGGGCACAGACCTGCGCGGGGTCAACATCACCATCCCCTTCAAGGAGCAGGCCCTGGCTCTGGCGGACGACGCCGACGCGACGGCCCTTGCGGCCGGAGCGGCGAACGTCCTGCTTTTTTCCACCGACGGCCGGGTCACGGCGCGCAACACGGACGGGATCGGTCTCCTGGCCGCCTTCGCCGACCAGGCCCCGGCCTTCAGCCCGAAGGCCGGACCGATCGCGGTGATCGGGGCCGGCGGCGCGGCGAAGGGCGCGGTCGCGGCCCTGGTCGCGGCGGGGGCGCCGCAGGTGCGGATTGTCAACCGGACCCTGGCCCGGGCCGAGGCGATCGCCGCGGCCTTCCCCGGACGGGCGCGCGCTTTTTCCTGGGAAGAGGCCGAGGCCGCGCTGGTGGGCGTCGGCGCCGTTATCAACGCCACCTCACGCGGCCTGAACGGCGTGGACGATCTCGACCTGCCGCTGGAGGCGGCCCCCCTGACGGCGGTCGCCATGGATATGGTCTACAAGCCGCTGCGGACCGGATTCCTGAAAATCGCCAAAGCCCAGGGCCGCACCGTGGTCGATGGCCTGTCCATGTTGATCGGCCAGGCCCGGCCCTCGTTCGAGGCCTTCTATGGACGCCCCGCCCCGAACGGGTCGAAGGTGCGTGATATCTGCCTGAAAGCCTTGGGGGAGGCGCCATGATCGTGCTCGGACTCACGGGGTCCATCGGCATGGGAAAATCGACCACCGCGGCTCTGTTCGCTGAGGCCGGCGCGCCGGTCTGGGAGGCGGACGCGGTGGTGCACTGGCTCTACGGACCGGGCGGCGCCGCGGCGGAAGTTGTGGAGGCGGCCTTCCCCGGCGTGCTGCAGCACGGGGCGATCGACCGGGCGGCGCTGAGCGCGCGGGTCGCCAACGACGGGGCGGCGCTGGCCAAGCTCGAAGGCCTCGTCCACCCCCTGGTCGCCAAGGACCGGGAGGAGTTCCTGACGCGCGCCAAGGCGGACGGCGCGCCGGTGGCGGTGGTCGATATACCCCTGCTGTTCGAGACCGGGGCCGACCGGTTCGTGGACGCGGTGGCGGTGGTCACGGCCCCGGCCCACGTCCAGCACCAGCGCGTGATGGCCCGCCCCGGCATGGACGCCGCCAAGTTCGCGGCGCTGCTGGAGCGCCAGACACCCGACGCTTTGAAGCGCGAGCGGGCCGACTTCATCATCGACACCTCCAAGGGGCTGGACCATGCCCGCGACGAGGTGGGCCGCGTGCTCGAGGCCCTGCGACGACCCGACTGGCGTCCCGGTCTGGACGAGGGCTGCGAACCGTCTCAATAAGTTCGCATGGCCCGCGAGATCGTCCTCGACACCGAAACCACCGGGCTCGACCCGCGCACCGGTCACCGCGTGATCGAAATCGCCTGCATCGAGCTTGAGGACCTGCTCCCCACCGGGGGGCACTTCCACCGCTACATCAACCCGGACCGGGACATCGACCCGGACGCCGAGCGGATCCACGGCATCTCGCGCCAGTTCCTGCACGACAAGCCGCGTTTCGACGACCCGACGGTGGCCGAGGCCTTCCTGGAGTACGTCGGCGACGCCCAGATCGTGGCCCACAACGCCCCGTTCGACCGCGGCTTCGTCAACGCCGAACTGGAGCGGGCGGGGCTGGCGCCACTGCCGGAGAGCCGCTGGACCTGCACCTATGTGCTGGCCTCGAAGCGATTCCCGGGGATGTACAACTCCCTCGACGCCCTCTGTAAGCGCTACAAGATCAGCCTGACCGAGCGGGAGAAGCACGGCGCCCTGATCGACACCCGCCTCCTGGCCATGGTCTATCTGGAGCTGCAGGGCGGCAAGGAACGGGCGCTGAACCTCACCCCCGCCCAGGCGATCCGCTCCAGCGTCACCGCCGCAGCCGTGGCCGCCGCGGTCGCCTACGAGCCCCGCATCCGCCCGCTGGAGCCCCGCTCCACCGAGGAAGAACGCGCCGCCCATGCGGCCTTCATCGCCAAGGCGCTGAAGGACAAGGCGATCTGGGGCCGGCTCGACTAGCCGGTTATCTCCAGGGCGTCGCCGGGCGAGGCCTTTGCCAAGAATTCATCGAGATCAGCCGGCGCCAGGGCCACGCAGCCCTGCGTCGCGCGATAGTCCGGCCAGGCCAGGTGCAGGAAGATCGCCGAGCCGAGGCCGGGGACCGGCGGATCGTCGTTGTGGCCCAGGATCACGACCCGGTCGTAGAGGTGGTCGTCACGCCAAAGGTGTTCCGCGCTCGCCGGATAGGGCAGGCGGACCGGGCGGTTATAGGCGGGATCGTCGGAGGCGTCGCACCAGCCGTCCTCGGGGGCGATGGGCTGCACGGGCAGGGCGGTCTTGGGCGCCGGGCCGCGGTCGGGGCGGTAGAGCACCCGGCGGATCGGCCAGACGCCCAGCGGCGTTTTCCCGTCGCCCTCGCGCTTGTCGGCGGCGGCGATGACGCCTGCCGGCCCGAGGGCGCAGCGGACTTTGCGTCCACCGAGGTCGAGCCAGCCGTCGCTGTGGGCGGTGAAGATCATGCGTAACAACGGCCTGAAGGGTTGGCGCTACCCTGCGGAGCGGTGCATGGTCGCTCCCATGGCGCAACCGAAAACCATCCTGATCGTCGACGACGACGAGGACCTTCGCTCCGCCCTGGCCGAGCAGATCGACGCGGAGGAGGACTTCGAGTCCCGCCAGGCCGCCACCGGCGAGGCGGGGGTGACGGCGGTCTTGAGCGACCGGCCGGACCTCGTCTTGTTGGACCTCGACCTGCCCGATATCGACGGCCGCACCGTGCTGCGGCGTCTGCGCGAAGGCGGGGCCCGGATGCCGGTGATCATGCTGACCGCGGCCGCCGCCGACGCCGACACCATCCAGGGGCTGGAGGCCGGGGCGAACGACTATGTGACCAAGCCCTTCCGCTTCAACGTCCTGGCCGCCCGCATCCGCGCGCAGCTTCGCCACCATGAGCAGTCCGAGGACGCGGTGTTCCGGATCGGGCCCTATGAGTTCCGCCCGGCGGGCAAGCTGCTCCTCGACGCCAGGAACAAGCGCATCCGCCTGACGGACAAGGAAACCAACATCCTGAAGTACCTCTACCGGGCCGGCGGCAAGGCCGTTCCCCGCGAGGAGCTGCTGTCCGAGGTGTGGGGCTACAACGCGGGCGTCACGACGCACACCCTGGAGACGCACATCTACCGTCTGCGTCAGAAGATCGAGAGCGAGCCGGCGACCGCGCGGCTGCTGCTGACAGAGATCGGCGGCTACCGGCTCCAGCCTTAGAGGCCGGACGCCGGCTCAGCTCGGTTGGCTGGGCTCGGCCGGTTCGGTGGAATCATCGGCCAGGACCTTCACCAGGTCGACCAGGCGCCGGCGAACGCGGCTCTTGGTGATCCGGGGAAAGCTCGCCGCCAGCTCCAGACCTTCCGAACTCATCAGAAAGTTGTGGACGAATTCGCTGGAAGCCGGGTCCGCGCGGCCGTCGGCGGTGGGGCCGAGGCCGTCGAAGAAGAAGGCAACCGGCGTCTGAAGCGCCTTGGCGATCTCGAACAGCTTGGAGGCGCTGACGCGATTCGCGCCCCGCTCGTACTTCTGCACCTGCTGGAAAGTGAGGCCGAGGGCTTCGGCCAGACGCTCCTGGCTGATGCCTAAAAGCTTGCGCCGCATACGAATCCGCGCGCCGACGTGGAGGTCGACCGGGTTCGGTGAGCGTTCTTGGTCAGGCTTGTCCTGCATGTTCCCGAGCTTGTCACATACTCACGATACGCCCCAGCCACGGTTTGTGCGGGATCGTGGACGGATTGTCACGCCATTGATTGTACAGAGTTCTTAGCGCTTCCTCCGCTGTTGCCAGCCACAGGCGAGCCCGGCCAGGAATAACAACCCTAGGGGGACATCGCCCAACCGTGCGTAGAGCGTTGGGGTTGCAGCGCCGGGGAGGGGTCCGTCGATCACCCCCTCGACCCCGAGGCCCAGCACGCGGCGGGGTCGGCCCCGGGCGTCGACGATGGCGGAAACCCCTGTAGGCGTTGCACGAATCAGAGGCAGGCCGCTCTCGATGGCGCGGTAGCTGGCCAGGTTCAGGTGCTGCCACGGGCCCGAGGTCTGGCCGAACCAGGAGTCGTTGGAGACGTTGACGATCCACTTCGGGCGGTCCGGTCCGTCGCGGACAAAGCCGGGGAACAGACTCTCGTAACAAATCAGAGGTTGTACCGGCGGGACGCCGACCGGGACGATCGGTCGCGGTTGCGGACCCGAGGTGAAGCCGTCGCCGACGGCCACCAGCTTCTTCACCCCGATGGCCCCCATCAGGGATTCCAGGGGCAGGTATTCGCCGAAGGGGACGAGCCGGTACTTGTCGTAGAGGCCGGTGAGGGCGAGGCCCTCGGCGTTCCGCCGCACGGCCACCAGGCTGTTGAAATAGACCGGCCGCGATTGCGTCCCCTCGACCCGGTAGGTCCCGAACATCAGGGTCTGGTTCGGCGTCAGAACCCTGGCGATCTCGGCCCGGGGTCCCTGGTCGGGGTCGAGGATTTCGTTGGCGGAGGCCGGGACAGCCCCCTCGGGCCAGACGATGATGTCGGGGGCGCCGCCCTTGGCGGGCAGGGCGGAGAGGCGAAGGTGCCGCTGCAGGATGGGCGAAAGATTGCCGGCGCTCATCCGCTCGGTCTGGGGGACGTTGGCCTGGACCACGCGGATGCGCTGGGGGGTGTCGGCGGGCGCCGGCCGGGAGAGGCGCCAAGCGCCGCCGGTCCAGAGCAGGGCCAGGACGAGGACGGCCGGGGCGATGGCGGCGATCCGCGCCCGCCGGTCGTGGCCGGGGAACAGGGTCACGGCCGAGGCGGCGATGGCGAGGGTCAGGAAGCTGAGGCCATAGACCCCGACAACGGCGGCGGTCTGCGACACCGCCGACCCGGCGCGCCAGGCGGCTCCGGGCAGATCCCAGGGAAAGCCGGTCAGGACATGGCCGCGCAGCCACTCGGCCCCCGACCAGATCGCGGCGAAGAACATAATCCGCCCCAGGTGCGGCGGGGCGAAGCGGCGGTAGAGGGCCCCGGCCGCACCCCAGAACAGGCCGAGGCCGGCCGGCAGCAGGGCCACGGCGAACGGGGCCTGCCAGGCGTGGGCGGCGGCGTCGACCAGGAAGGCCTCGCCCACCCACCAGGTGGCCACCAGGAAATAGGCGAAACCGCCGGCCCAGCCCCTCAGGAAGGCCGAGCGCATCCGCCGATCCGGGTCGGCGGTGTCGAGCTGGCGCAGGATCAGGGCGAAGCCGAGCAGACCGGGCAGGAAGCCGAACGGCGGATGGGCCAGCCCCGCGACCCCGCCCCCAAGGGCGGCGAGGATGGCGGGCGAGGCCTTGCGGAGGTTCAGCCCGGCCACGACACGCCTTACCGCCAACCGAGGGCGGGGGCCACGTGGGTCAAAATCGCCTCGAGAACATGGGCGTTGTAGGCGACGCCGAGCTGGTTCGGCACGGTCAGGAGCAAGGTGTCGGCCTCGGCGATCGCCTCGTCCTGCTTCAACTGCTCGATCAGGGCGTCGGGCTCGGCGGTGTAGCCCCGGCCGAAGATGGCCCGCATGGTCGGCTCGATGTAGCCGATCTGGTCCTCTTCCTTGGCGCCGCGGCCGAAGTAGGCGCGGTCCTGGTCGTTCACCAGGGCGAAGATGCTGCGGCTGACCGAGACCCTGGGCTCTCGGGTATGGCCGGCCGCCTTCCAGGCTTCGCGGTAGGCCCGGATCTGGGCGGCCTGCTGCACGTGGAAGGGCTCCCCGGTCTCGTCCTCCTTGAGCGTCGAACTCTGCAGGTGCATGCCGAGCTTGGCGGCCCAGACGGCGGTGGCGTTGGAGGCCGCGCCCCACCAGATGCGGTCGCGCAGGCCCGCCGAATGGGGCTCCAGCCGCAGCATGCCCGGTGGGTTGGGGAACATGGGCGAAGGGTTGGGCTTGGCGAAGCCCTCGCCGCGCAGGACCTGCAGCAGGACCTCGGTGTGGTGGCGGGCCATGTCGGCGTCGCTGGTGTTCGGCGCCGGCTGGAAGCCGAAGTGGCGCCAGCCCTCGATCACCTGTTCGGGCGAGCCCCGGCTGATCCCGAGCTGCAGCCGCCCCCCCGCGATCAGGTCGGCGGCGCCGGCGTCCTCGGCCATGTAGAGGGGGTTCTCGTAGCGCATGTCGATCACGGCGGTGCCCAGCTCGATCTTGCTCGTCTTGGCCCCGCACGCGGCCAGCAGCGGAAAGGGCGAGGCGAGCTGGCGGGCGAAGTGGTGGACGCGGAAATAGGCTCCGTCCGCGCCCAGCTCTTCGGCCGCCACGGCCAGGTCGATGGATTGCAGCAGGGCGTCGCCCGCCGACCGAGTGCCCGACTGGGGCGAGGGCGTCCAATGCCCGAACGAAAGGAACCCGATCTTCTTCATGGGGCGACGCCTGCCGATACTTTCAAACTCACGCCCTAAGGGCAGGAACCCCAGCGGGGACGACTATTTGCCCAGCTTGATGAAGGCCAGGCCGTTGTTGGCGTTCATCGGGATGACCAGCTGGTTGGCGCCGGCGTCGTAGCACATGGAAGCCGGGCTCGGGATGCCGGTGGCGATCAGCACCGAGGGCTTGCCCGGGGCGATCTTCGACACCCCGCCGTTGCGCACACTCGACACATATTTGGTGCCGTCGCGCATGATGACGAGGCCGTCGTTGCCGGGTTGCGAGGCCTGTTCGGTCTTCAGCAGCTTGCCGGCCTTGTCGAAGGTCAGCACCGCGGCGGTGTCGATGTTGACGACGACGATGTTCCCCGCCGGATCGAAGGCGATCCCGTTGGGCAGGGCGAGCGGCCCACCTTCGATCCAGACCGACGACTTGCCGTCCGGCGTGATCTTGTAGACGCGCTGCGGGTTCGCTGCGTTGCCGAGCGCGCCGGTCTGGGTGCCGTAGATGGTCCCGTCGGTGGCGACCTCGATGTCGTTGAAGCCGGTGGAATCGGCGGTCTTGATCTCGCCCGCCGGGGCGCCGGTCTTCATGTCGAACATGCGGATGACCGAGACGACCGGGGTGCCGTTGTCGCCGCCGTCGCGGTCGGCGAGGTAGAGCTTGCCGTTCTCGATATCGCTGCCCAGCGGCTCGTTGAGGACGAGGCCGTTGCGGGTCTGGCCGATCCACAGGGGCGTGTGCACTGAGCCGTCGTGGTTGATCAGCGAGACGAAGGCGTCGTTGGTGCGGACGTTGTTCGGCACGCCCCGGCCGGGCGCCACGATCAGGCCGCGGCTTGCGTCATAGGAGCAGCTCTCGGTGGACACGACCCCGCCGTAGACCTTCACGTTCTTGGCCATGGGCGTGTACTGCCCGTTGGCGGTGACCCCGAGCGGCATCCCGGCCGCGAAGGGTTGCGGCGCCGCCGGCGCCGGTTGCTGGGCCCAGGCCGCGCCGGCCAGCAATGTGGCCGCCAAGGCGGCGCCCCCGAAAATCCGCTTCATGGTTGTTCCTCCCCACAGGTTTGCGCCCATAACAGCGCCAAGAGGGGTTCGCGCGCAATGGTCGCGGCGCGGGGGATTACTTGGTGTCGGCCGTGGTCTCCGACGCCTCGCCCGCCTCGACCGGCTTGGCCGGGACGCGGATGCGCAGGCGCCGGATGCGCCGGGGGTCGGCGTCGACCACCTCGAACTCGTAGCCGTCGGGATGGACGATCACCTCGCCGCGCTGGGGCACGCGCCCCGCGAGGGTGGCGACGAGGCCGGCGACCGTGTCGATCTCCTCCTCCACGTCGTCGGGGGCGAGGGTGACGCCGAGCAGGGCCTCCAGCTCTTCCAGCGGTGCGCGGGCGTCGGCCTCGAACAGGCCGCCGGGACGCACCACCAGGGTGGGGGCGGTCTCCTCGTCGTGCTCGTCATCGATCTCGCCGACCACCGCCTCGATCAGGTCTTCCAGGGTGACGAGGCCGTCCGTGCCGCCGAACTCGTCGATCACCAGGGCCATGTGAATCCGGGCCACCCGCATCCGCAGCAGCAGGTCGGCCGTCCGCATGGAGGCGGGGACGTAGAGGATTTCGCGCTTCAGCCGGTGCAGCACCGGCTCCTTCCAGTCGGGGGCCGGCGCGGTGGTCGGATCGACGCCCTTGGGCGGCGCGATCTGCTTGAGGATGTCCTTCAGGTGCACCACGCCCACCGGATCGTCGAGGGTCTCGCGATAGACCGGCATGCGCGAATGCTCGTCCTCGACGAAGGCGGCGACCACTTCGGAAAGGGGGGTCGACAGCTCCAGGGCGGCGATGTCGGCGCGGGGGGTCATGACGTCGGCGACGCTGAGGGACTGGAAGGCCTCGGCCTGGTCCACCAGGTCGACCTCGACCTCGCTGGCGTGGGGCGCGGTGGCGTCCGCGTCGTCCTCGGCGGGCGGGCGGGCCAGCCACTGCTGCAGGCGCTGGATCATGCCGGCTCGGCGGCGGCTGCGCCTTCGGGGGGGTTCTGAGGGAGCTTCAGCGGCCATTGACGTCTTCGGGACTTCCGTTGGGAGCATAGGGGTCCGGCAGGCCGAGGCCGGCCAGCACGTCCCGCTCCAGCGCTTCCATGACCACGGCCTCGGCCTCGCTCTCGTGGTCGTATCCTACAAGGTGCAGCACCCCGTGCGCCACCAGATGCGTCAGGTGGCTCGAAAGCGGCTTGCCCTGCTCATTCGCTTCGCGCTCGCAGGTCGCGAAGGCCAGGGCGACATCACCCAGATGCGGCCGCGCGCTCGTCGGCGCGGGAAAGGACAGCACGTTGGTGGGCCTGTCCTGGCCGCGGAAGCGGGAATTGAGATCGTGGAGTGTGGCGTCGTCGGTGAGGAGGACCGTAACGCTGAAACTGCTCACCCCGGCGGCAGCCGGGGTCCAGGTTTGGGCCATCGCCCGCTCGCCCTCGGGAAAAAAGCCTGGGTCCCGACGTTCGTCGGGATGAGCGGAGATAAAATTCAATGCCGCAACGGCCGCCCGCTCAACCAGCGCTTCTGCGTCCGGCAAGGCCGCGGCCCAGGCCTCGTCCTCGATCTCGACGTCAATCACGGCACGGCGGCCTTGCGGGCGGCGTCCTCGTAGGCGGTGACGATGCGCTCGACCATGGGATGGCGCACCACGTCGGAGGCCTGGAAGCGGGACACGCCAACGCCCTTGACGTTCTCCAGGATCGAGACCGCGTGGAAGAGGCCGGAATCGTGGGCGTTCGGCAGGTCGACCTGGCTCGGATCGCCGGTCACGGCCATGCGCGAGCCTTCGCCCAGGCGGGTCAGGACCATCTTCATCTGCAGGCGGGAGGTGTTCTGGGCCTCGTCGAGGATGACGAAGGCGTGGGAAAGGGTGCGGCCCCGCATGAAGGCGATGGGGGCGACCTCGATCTCCCCCCGTTCGCGGCGGCGGCGCAGGGCCTCGACGCCCATGATGTCGGACAGCGCCTCCCAGATCGGGGCGAGGTAGGGATCGACCTTCTCGTTCAGGTCGCCGGGCAGGAAGCCGAGGCGCTCGCCCGCCTCCACGGCGGGGCGGGTGACGACGAGGCGGTCCACCTCCCCCTTCATCAGGAGCGCCGCGCCATAGGCCACGGCGAGGAAGGTCTTGCCGGTGCCGGCGGGCCCGACCCCGAACACCAGCTCGCAGGACGCGAGGGCCTCCAGATAGCGGGCCTGGGCGGGGGTCTTCGGCGCGATGGCGCCGCGGCGGCCCACGGGCAGGGGCGTACCGGCAGGATTGGGTTCCCCTGCCTTGGCGGCGGTGATGGCGGCGCGGATGTCGCTCTCCACCACCTCGATCCCGGCGTCGGCGCGGGCGGCCAGGGCGTTGACGGCGCGCTTGGCGCCGGTGCGGCCCTTGGCGTCGCCGCGCAGGCGCACGCCCCCGCCGGGGGTCTCCACCAGCACGGAGAAGGCGTCCTCGATCAGGGCGGCGTGGCGGCTCTGCGGTCCGGCGACCGCCCGCGCGGCCGCGTCGGACAGGGCGACGAACTCCTCGGCTCCGCGGGGGGTCAAGCGGCCTCGCTCGACGGGGCCGCGGCTGGCGATCCCGTCAGAGATCCGGAAAGACTGTTGGGGCCGGTTCCGCCGATGTGGACCGGGGCGATGGCGCCGATCAGGGAGACGGGGCCCTCAACCCAGACCGCCTGCAGGTAGGGGGTCTTGCCGATCAGCTGGCCCGGATTGCGCCCGGTCTTCTCGAACAGCACGGGCAGGGTCTTGCCGACCGTGTCGCGGTCGAAACCGTGGCGTTGCTCGTCGAGGATGGCGTTCAGCCGGGCGAGGCGTTCGGTCTTCACCGCCTCGTCCACCTGGCGGCCCATGGCGGCGGCGGGGGTGCCCGGCCGGCGGGAATATTTGAACGAGAAACAGGCGGCGTAGCCAACCTCGCGCACCAGATCCAGGGTCGCCTCGAAGTCGGCGTCGCTCTCGCCGGGGAAGCCGACGATCAGGTCGCCGGAGAGGGCGATATCGGGCCTGGCGGCGCGGATCCGCTCCACCAGGCGCAGGTAGCTTTCCGCCGTGTGGGCGCGGTTCATGGCCTTGAGCACCCGGTCCGACCCCGCCTGCACCGGCAGGTGGAGATAGGGCATCAGCGCCTCGACCTCCCCATGGGCGGCGATCAGGTCGTCGCCCATGTCGCGGGGATGGCTGGTCGTGTAGCGGATGCGGTCCAGGCCTGGGATCTCGCCCAAGCGCCGCACCAGGATCGCCAGGGTCCAGCCCTGCCCGCCCGCGTAGGCGTTGACGTTCTGGCCCAGCAAGGTGACCTCGCGCACGCCCTGGGACGCCAGGCTCTCGGCTTCGGCGATCACCGCGGCGGCGGGGCGGGAGTATTCGGCGCCGCGGGTGTAGGGCACCACGCAGAAGGTGCAGAACTTGTCGCAGCCCTCCTGGACGGTGAGGAAGGCGGTGCAGCCGGAAACCGCGCGGGCCTTCGGCAGGGCGTCGAACTTGGCCTCCGGGGCGAAATCGGCGGCGAGGCGCTCGCCCCGCGAGCGGGCGGTGCGGGCGATCAGCTCCGGCAGCTGGTGATAGGCCTGGGGCCCGACCACGAGGTCCACCACCGGAGCCCGGCGCATCAGCTCCTCGCCCTCGGCCTGGGCCACGCAGCCGGCCACGGCGATGGTCATGCCGGCGCCGCCCGCGCCGGTGCGGGCGAGCTTGATCTCTTTCAGGCGGCCCAGCTCGGAATAGACCTTCTCGGCGGCCTTCTCGCGGATGTGGCAGGTGTTGAGGATGACGAAGTCCGCGTCTTCCGGCCCATCCGCCATGCCGTAGCCGAGCGGGCGCAGGACGTCGGCCATGCGCTCGGAATCATAGACGTTCATCTGGCAGCCGTAGGTCTTGATATGCAGACGCTTCGGCGTGGAAGTGGGACTGGAGCTCAGTGCTCGCCCTCCGGCTCCGGCACGCCGTAGAGCTCCAGCCGGTGGGCGATCAGCCGGTAGCCCAGCCGCTTGGCGATGGCGTGCTGCAGCCGCTCGATCTCGTCGTCCACGAACTCCACCACCTTGCCGGTCTTCATGTCGATCAGGTGGTCGTGGTGGTCGTCCGTCGCCTCTTCGTAGCGCGAGCGGCCGTCGCGGAAGTCGTGGCGGGAGATGATCCCCGCCTCCTCGAACAGGCGCACGGTCCGATAGACGGTGGCGATGGAGATGTGCGGGTCGATGGCCGCGGCGCGGCGGTAGAGCTCCTCCACATCCGGATGGTCGGTGGAAGAGGACAGGGCGCGGGCCACCACCCGGCGCTGGTCCGTCATGCGCATGCCCTTGTCGGCGCAGAGTTTCTCGATCCGATCCAAGTCCAGCTCCTAATCCCCGGCCCTAGAATAGGCTCAAGACGCGCCGCTGTTAAGGACGCGGCGAAGCACGATCGCATCCACCGCCGGTCCAGCCGCCCGTTGGTAGTAACCGGCGCGACGTCCCGCCGCCTCGAAGCCGGCCCGACGGTAGAGCGAAATGGCCGCATCGTTGTCGGCGGCGACCTCCAGCCAGAGGACTTCGGCCCCGGTCGCGGCGGCGATCCCCGCGCCCGCCTCGGTGAGGGCGAGGCCTATCCCGGCCCGCCGCGCGTCGGGCCGCACGGCCAGGGTCAGGACCTCCGCCTCCCCGGCGACGCTGCGCACCAGGACGAAGCCGTCGAACCCCGCGTCAGAGCCGGCGGCGACAGCGCCGACGCCCGGCGACTCCATCAGGGCGGCGAGGTCCTTTGCGCTCCAGGGCTTGTCGAAGGCCGCGGCGTGGACCTCGGCCAGGGCGGCGGTCGCCTCCAAGCCGACGGGAAGAAGCTCCGTCACAGGCCGGCGGCCCGTTCGGCGATGGTGCGGGCGTCGGCGCCGCGCAGGTACAGCGGGCGGGGCCGATGGGCCGGCTCCGGCGCGGCGGCGGCGAGGCGGGCCAGGGCCAAGGGGTCGGCCGCTTCGCGGGGATCGAGGCGCGCGCCGGGGATGACGCCCTCCAAAAGGTGCGCGCCCGGCCCGACTAGAACGGCGGGGCCGCCTGAATAGAGCTCGGCGAGGCGAGCCGCGGCGACTTCGGGGGCGAGGGCGTCGGGGGCCATCAGCGGGCGCCCCTGCGCGAAGGCCTGGACGTAGAGCTGGTCGCGCTTGGCGTCGATCACGGCGACGACGAAGCCACCCCCGACCGCCGAAGCCGCCAAGGCTTCCAGGCTGCCGACCCCGACGCAGGGGATGGAAAGGGCCACTGAAAGGCCCTTGGCGAAGGCGAGTCCGACGCGCAGGCCGGTGAAGGAGCCGGGGCCGACGGTGACGCCGATCCGCTGGAGATCGGTGAATTGCACGCCCGCCTCCGCCATGACCTCGGCGACCAGGGGCGCCAGCCGCTCCTGGTGGCCCCGGTTCATGGGCTCGGACCGCACGGCCAGGACCCGGTCCCCGTCGAGCACGGCGGCGGAACAGGCGGGCAGGGCCGTATCGAGGGCGAGGACGATCATCGGCGCCCCCTATAGCCTGCGCTGGTGTGGCGATTCAGAAATTCGCCAGTGGGTGATGGCGAGCACGGAGCGAATTTCTGAATCCAAAGCCACACCAGAGGGTTTGAATTCTAGTGTCCTGATCGACCCAGAAGCTCGCCCTGCGCTTGATCCTATCTGCTGGCGAGCTTCTGGGTCGGGACACTAGAGGATCTTGCAGACTTCCTCGAAGGGCGGCCGGGGCCCGCGGGGCGGCAGGACGTCGACCGCATGGCCGAGGCAGCAGAGGAAGTCGGACTTGATGGCCGTGCCCGCGAAGAACTCGGCGTCGACCCCCGCATTGTTGAACCCCGACATGGGGCCGCAGTCGAGGCCGAGGGCCCGGGCGGCCAGCATCAGGTATGCGCCCTGCAGGTTGCCGTTGCGGAAGGCCATCAGGTCGAACTTGCCCGGGGGCGGGTCCTTGAACATGGCCGTGAGCTGGGGAACGCCGGGAAAGCGGCCGTCCATCTTGGTGATGAAATCGGTGTCGTAGCCGATGACGACGACCGCGGCGGCGGTCCGGCACTTATGCCAGTTGCCCTTGGACAGGTGCGGCTCCAGCCGGTCCTTGGCCGCGTCGGAAACCAGGAACAGAAATTCGGCCGGGGCGCAGTTCAGCGAGGTCGGGCCGTGCTTCAGCACCGCGTAGAGATCGCGCCAGGTCTCGTCCGGCAGGGCTTCCCGCTTGAAGTCCGAATGGCTGCGGGCGGCCAGGAACAGCTGGTCGAGGGCGGCTTTATAGATGACGGCCATGGGGGCTCCCGCATGGTTGAGGTGCGGGGGAGCCTAGGAGCGGCGCCGGGAGATGGCTAGAGCGCCTGCTCCACCCGGGTGACCTCGGGGACGTAGTGCTTCAGGAGGTTCTCGACCCCGCTCTTGAGGGTGGCCGAGGAGGAGGGGCAGCCGGAGCAGGAACCGCGCATGTGCAGGTAGACCACGCCGCTTTCCGGGTCGAAGCGGTTGAACAGGATGTCGCCGCCGTCCTGGGCCACGGCGGGGCGGATGCGGGTGTCGAGGAGGTCCTTGATCTCGGTGACGATCTGCTCGACGTCGGCCGAATAGTCCCCCTCGGCGTGGCCGTCCTCGGCGCCCGCCGGCGCGTCGCCGGTCACGAGCGGCCCGCCCGAGGTGTAGTGGTCCATGATGGCGGTCAGGATCGGCGCCTTGAGCTGCGCCCACTCCAGGCCGTCGGCCAGACGGGTGACGGTGACGAAGTCCGGGCCGAAGAAGACCCGCGCCACGTCGTCGATCTCGAACAGGGCGGCGGCCAGGGGCGAGCCCTGCGCCTCCTCGGCGGTTCGGAACTCCCGCGTGCCATCGCCGGTCACCGGCTTGCCCGGGATGAACTTCAGGGTCAGGGGGTTGGGGGTCTGTTCGGTTTGTATGAACACGGCCGTCGTCCTTCGTTTCGCGAACAGAAATGGCCCGCGAGGGGCCCGTGCGCAAGCGCGGCGCACTTGACCTAGCGGCGCGCCCGTCGCCAATGCGCGCCCATGAAAGCGCCCATCTGCCGCCTCTACCTCGTCACGCCCCCGGTCATAGCCGATCTGGAGGCCTTCGCGGCCGCCTTCGAAGCGGCCCTCTCCGGCGGGGACGTGGCCGTGCTGCAGATCCGGCTGAAGGACGCCTCCGACGCCCAGCTCGGCACGGTGGTCGCCCGGCTGAAGCCCATCGCCGAGGCGCACGGGGTCGCCCTGATCCTCAACGACAAGCCGGAACTGGCCGCGGCCCTGGACTGCGACGGGGTGCACGTGGGCCAGGAGGACGCGTCTTGCGCCGAGGCCCGCCGGGCCGTGGGCAAGGACCGCATCGTCGGCGTCACCTGCCACGACAGCCGCCACCTCGCCATGGACGCCTCCGAGGCGGGGGCGGACTACGTCGCCTTCGGGGCCTTCTTCGACACCGCCACCAAGGAGCCCAAGACCCGGTGCGAGCCGGAGGTGCTGGAGATCTGGCAGGAAAGCATGCAGACGCCCTGCGTCGCCATCGGCGGGATCACGGTGGAGAACGCCAAGGGCCTGGCCAAGGCGGGCGCCGACTTCCTGGCGGTCTCGGCAGGGGTCTGGGCCCATCCCGAGGGTCCGAAGGCGGCGGTGGCGGCGCTCAATGCGGAGATCGCCGCGGGCGTGGCCGAGCGCGCCGCAGTCTGACATGCGCCGGCCGCGCCGCTTCTTCTTCAGGATCGCGGTCCTGGTGGTGCTGGTGATCGCGGCCGCCTGGTACGCCCGGGACAGGGCGCGAAAGGAATCGCCCCCGGGGATGCCCGGCTGGCGCTGCACCAACTTCGGCAAGCCCGGCCGCAACGACTGCGTGAAGGTGTCGGTTGGGGGTCGCCTTGCCTTGGCGAGGCCGCGCGGATAGGGTCCGCGCCCTAATTTTCCCCCGCCAAACGTCTGCGAACGCACCCCATGAAGATCAACGGCAACGCCATCAAGCCGGGCAATATCATCGAGCACCAGGCCGGCCTGTGGGTCTGCGTCAAGGCGGCCCACGTGAAGCCGGGCAAGGGCGGCGCCTTCGCCCAGGTCGAACTGAAGAACCTGATCGACGGCCGCAAGCTGAACGAACGGTTCCGCTCGGACGACAAGGTCGAGCGCGTCCGCCTCGACCAGAAGGACTTCACCTACCTCTACGACGGCGGCGAGACCCTGGTGTTCATGGACCAGGCGACCTACGAGCAGACCGAGCTCAACAAGGAGTTCGTCGGCGACCAGGCCCTCTACCTGCAGGAGGGCATGCAGGTGTCCATCGAGTTCCACGAGGAACGGCCCATCGGCCTGACCCTGCCCGAGCAGGTGGTGCTGGAGGTGATGGAGACCGAGTCCACCGTGAAGGGCCAGACCGCCTCCTCCTCCTACAAGCCGGCCACCGCGTCGAACGGCATGCGGATCATGATCCCGCCGTACATGGGCACGGGCGAACGTATCCTCGTCTCCACCGAAACGGGCGAATACCTCCGCCGCGCGGACTAGGGTCCATGACCCCCTCCGCCCTCTTGCAGGTGATGATCAAGGCCGCCCGCAAGGCGGCCCGCGGGCTGGCGCGCGACTTCGGCGAGGTCTCCGAGCTGCAGGTTTCCCGCAAGGGCCCGTCCGACTTCGTTTCCGCCGCCGACATCAAGGCCGAGCAGACCCTGTACGAGGCCCTCAGCGAGGCGCGCCCGGGCTACGGCTTCCTGGCCGAGGAGCGGGGCATGGTGGAGGGGACCGACAAGACCCACACCTGGATCATCGACCCCCTCGACGGCACCACCAACTTCCTGCACGGCATCCCCCACTTCGCGGTCAACGTCGCCCTCGAGCGCGAGGGCCAGGTGGTGGCGTCGGTCACCTTCAACCCGGCGACCAACGAGCTGTTCTGGGCCGAGCGGGGGCGCGGCGCCTTCCTCAACGACAAGCGGCTTCGGGTCTCCGGGCGCAAGGCGATGGCGGACTGCCTGATCGCCACCGGCGTGCCCTTCCAGGGCCGGCCCGGCCATTCGCAGTTCCTGAAGGAGCTGCACCAGATCGCCCCGCGGGTGGCGGGGATCCGGCGCTTCGGCTCGGCGGCGCTCGACTTCGCCTATGTCGCGGCCGGCCGCTACGACGCCTATTGGGAGCGCAACCTCAACGCCTGGGACATGGCCGCCGGGGCCCTGATCGTGGCGGAGTCGGGCGGGATCGTGACGGGCGCTGACGGCGAGACCTTCACCCCGGGCGGCGGCACGATCTGCTGCGGCAACCCCGATGTGCAGCCCCTGGTGCTGGAACGGCTGAAGGCGGCGGCGGCTTAGAAAAGCAGCGTTTCATCGACGCCACACGGGGAGGCGGCGCGCCGGGACGGCGCTTTGCGCGTTGATCAGGTCCGGCCGCCAGTCCATAGCCTCAGGCCATGACCGTCCGCACGCCCGTCCCCAAAGTCGCCGAAGCCCTGCCCGAGTGGCGCCTGGACGATCTCTACGCCGGCCGGGACGACCCGCGCCTGGAGGCCGACCTCAAAAGCGCTCTCGGCCTCGCCGCCGACCTGTCGCGGCTGAAGGGCCAGTTCATCGACGCCCGCGCCAATGCGGAGCGCCTGGGCCTGCTGCTGGCCGAGGGCGTCGGCCTCTACGAGAAGATCGGCAACCTGCTGGGCTCCACCGGCGCCTTCGCGGCGCTTGCGGCCTCGACCGCGCGGGACGATCCGGCCTGGGCCAAGCTGGAAGGCGACCTCCGCGCCAAGAGTTCGGCGGTGGCCTCCGAGACCCTGTTCCTGACGCTCGAGATCAACCAGCTCGAGGAGTGGGAGATCGAGGCGGCCTTCAAGGGCGCGCCCGACGCTGCGCGCTGGCGGCCCTGGCTGCGCCGGGTGCGCCTGCAGCGCGAGCACGAGCTGTCGTCCGATCTGGAGCGCCTGTTGATCGATCGCTCCCCGGCCATCGCCAACTGGAGCCGGCTGCACGACGAAACCCTGGCCAAACTCACCGCCAAGGTCGGCAAGGAGAGCCTGACGCTCTCCGAGGCGCTCAACCGCCTGTCCGACTCCGACCCCGCCAGGCGCAAGGCGGCCGCGACCGGCCTGGCTTCGGCCCTGGAGCAGAACAGCTCGATCCTGGCCCTGTGCTTCAACACCCTGGCCTTCGAGAAACAGGTGGAGGACCGCTGGCGGCGCTTCCCCGACCCGGCCGCGCCCCGCCACCTCGCCAACGAGGTGGACGGCGAGGCGGTGGAGGCCCTGGTGGCCGCCGTCACCGAGGCCTATCCGGCCCTGTCGCACCGCTACTACAAGCTGAAGGCCAAGGCCCTGGGCAAGAAGGCCCTGGACTACTGGGACCGCAACGCCCCCCTCGATCAGGCGCCGCCGCGCCGCTACAGCTGGGAGGAGGCCAAGGCCCTGGTGCTGGAATCCTACGCCCAGCTCGCCCCGACCTTCGCCAACCGCGCCCGCCGCTTCTTCGACCAGCCGTGGATCGACGCCGCCCCCCGGGCCGGCAAGTCCTCGGGCGCCTATTCGCACCCGGTCACCGCCGACAAGCACCCCTATGTGTTCATGAACTTCATGGGCGAGCGGCGGGACGTCCTGACCCTGGCCCACGAGCTGGGCCATGCGGTGCACCAGACCCTGGCCCAGCCCCTGGGCTCGCTTTTGGCGGACACGCCCCTGACCCTGGCCGAGACCGCCTCCATCTTCGGCGAGGGGCTCGTGTTCGAGCGCCTGCTGGCTGAGGCCAAGGGCGCCGAGCGGCGGATGCTGCTGGCCGGGCGGATCGAGGACGGGCTCAACACCGTGGTCCGCCAGATCGCCTTCCACCAGTTCGAGACGCGGTTTCACGCCCTCCGGATGGAGGGCGAGCTGTCTCCAAAGCAGATCGGCGCCCTGTGGCTGGAGGTGATGGGCGCGAGCCTCGGCCCCGCCGTGAAGCTCAATGCCGGCTACGAGCACTACTGGGCTTACGTCAGCCACTTCGTGCACGCCCCCTTCTACGTCTACGCCTACGCCTTCGGGGATTTGCTGGTCTCGGCCCTGATGGAGAAGCGGCGGGAGGACCCCAAGGCCTTCGCTCCGCTCTACGAGGCGCTTCTGGCCGCGGGCGGCTCCAAGACCTATGTGGAGGCCTTGAGCCCCTTCGGGCTCGATCCGCGCGAGAAGAAGTTCTGGGCCCAGGGCTGCACCCGCCTCGAACGGCTGGTGGACGAGTTCGAGGCGCTCGGAGACTAGCCAGGACTAAACAGACCGCATGGCCTCTGACCCCATCGACCCCGAACGCGACCGGCTGAGCGGGCGCATGCGCCGCATGGCCCAGGTCGGCGCCGGTCTGGCGGGCGCCGGGGCGGCCTATGGCGCCAATCGCCTGATGGGCGGGGACGATGCGCGGGCCAGGAACGCCAAGCTGCTGCGCGAGGCCCTGGGCCAGCTCAAGGGCCCCCTGATGAAGATCGCCCAGATGTCGGCGACCATCCCGGACCTGCTCCCCCCCGAATTCGCCGCCGAGCTTGCCGAGCTGCAGACCAACGCCCCGCCCATGGGCCGCGGCTTCGTGCGCCGGCGCATGGCCGCCGAGCTGGGGGCCGACTGGGAGTCGAAGTTCAAGAGCTTCGAGCATGAGGCGGCGGCGGCGGCGTCGCTCGGCCAGGTGCACAAGGCCGTCGGCCATGACGGGCGCCTCCTGGCGGTGAAGCTGCAGTACCCGGAGATGCAGAGCGCGGTGGAGATGGACCTCTCCCAGATGCGCACCCTGATGGCGCTGGGGCGGCAGATGGTCGGGGCGGCCATCGACACCTCCGAGGTGCAGATCGAGGTGGCCGAGCGCTTACGCGAAGAGCTGGACTACGGCCGCGAGGCCAAGGCCATGGCCCTCTACCGCAACTTCTTTTCCAATCGGGACGACATCGACGTGCCCGAGCCCCTGTTCGAGCTCTCCACCCGCCGGCTCCTGACCATGGAGTGGCTGGAGGGGCGCGGGCTGATGGCCTTTATCGACAGCGACCAGGAGACCCGCAACCGCATCGCCAAGCTTTTGTTCGACGCCTGGTGGACGCCGATGACGCGCCTGGGGGTGATCCACGGGGACCCGCACCTGGGCAACTACACCCTGGTGGGGGAGGCCGAGAGGCTGAACCTCTTGGACTTCGGCTGCGTGCGGATCTTCTCACCGAAGTTCACCGCCGGGGTGGTGAGCCTCTATCGCGCCCTGATCGCCGACGACCGCGACGCCCAGATCGCCGCCTACACGACCTGGGGCTTCAAGGACCTGACCGACGACCTGGTGGACGTGCTGAATGTCTGGGCCCGCTTCATCTACGGCCCCCTGCTGGACAACCGGGTGCGCACCGTGGCCGACGGGGTCTCCCCTCGCGAATACGGACGGCGCGAGGCCTTCGCCATGAAGCAGGCGCTCAAGGAAAAGGGCCCGATCACCGTCCCCCGCGAGTTCGTTTTCATGGACCGGGCGGCGATCGGCCTCGGCGCGGCCTTCCTGCGCCTGGGCGCCGAGCACAACTGGCAGGCCCTGTTCGAGGCTTCCCTGGACGACTTTTCCGAAGAGGCCGTGGCCGCCCGCCAGTCCGCGGCCCTCGCCGCCGTCGGGCTGACGGCATGAGCCGGTCAACGGACTTTCCCCTCTCCCCCCGCGGGAGAGGGAGGGGCCCACGCGCAGCGTGGGAAGGAGAGGGGCCGCGCCGCCGTCTCCCGGCCCCTCTCCCGGCGGGCTTCGCCCGTCCGACCTCTCCCACGAGGGGAGAGGCGTGATGATGAAGACCGTGACCCTTACGCCGCCGCCCGCGCGCCTGGTGGGCCGCGTGGTGCTGCCCGGCTCCAAGTCGATCACCAACCGGGCGCTGCTGATGGCGGGCCTGGCCAAGGGGACCAGCCGGCTGACCGGGGCCCTGAAGAGCGACGACACCCGCTGGATGGCGGAGGCGCTGCGGGCCATGGGCGTCGGCGTCGAGGAGCCGGATGCGACCAGCTTCACGGTAACGGGCTCGGGGCGGCTGAACGCGCCCGACCGCGCCCTCTTCCTCGGCAATGCGGGGACGGCGGTGCGCTTCCTCACCGCCGCGGCGGCCCTGGCCGACGGGCCGGTGGTGATCGACGGTGATCAACATATGCGCAAGCGCCCCATCGGCGCCCTGCTGGACGCCCTGCGCGAGCTTGGGATCGAGGCCGAGGCGCCGACGGGCTCGCCGCCGGTCACCATCAAGGGCAGGGGTGGGTTTGACGGGGGACGCGCGAGCATCGACGCCTCCCTTACCAGCCAGTACGTCTCGGCCCTGCTGATGCTCGGAGCCTGCGGCGAGGAGCCCAGCGAGATCGTGCTGAGGAACGCCGAAATCGGCGCGCGGGGTTATGTCGACCTGACCGTGGCGGCGATGCGGGCCTTCGGGGCGAAGCTCGAGGCCCTGTCCGGCCAAGCCGCTTGGCGGATCGCTCCTACCGCCTATACGGCGACCGACTTCCTCGTCGAGCCCGACGCCTCGGCCGCGACCTATCTGTGGGCCGCCGAGCGCCTGACCGGCGGCGCCATCGACCTCGGCCTGCCGGCCGAGCGCTTCACCCAGCCGGATGCGGCGGCCTACGCCGTCATCCACGCCTTCCCGGACATGCCCGCCGAGATCGACGGCTCGCAGATGCAGGACGCGGTCCCGACCCTGGCGGCTGTCGCCGCCTTCAACCGCACGCCGGTCCGCTTCACCGGCATCGCCAACATGCGGGTCAAGGAATGCGACCGGGTCTCGGCTCTGGCCGTAGGCCTCTCCGCCGTGAAGCCCGGCCTCGGCCGCGAGGAGGGCGACGACCTGATCGTGACGGGGGACGCCGCCCTTGCGGGACGGACCATCGCGGCGCGGCTCGACCCCCGCGCCGACCACCGCATGGCCATGGCCTTCGGCCTACTGGGCCTCAAGATTGGCGGGCTTCAGATCGAGGATCCCGACTGCGTGGCCAAGACCTACCCCGGCTACTGGGACGCCCTGGCTTCGCTAGGGGTGGAAATGCGCTTCGAGGACACGTCAAGTTAAGCATTAATCGCCATGCTCCCCCGTAACGCAAAAGGCGGTGGAAGCGGGCCTCCAATATGTTTCAGATCATCGGTATCGTGTTGCTGTTCGGCCTGGTGTTCGGCAGCTACCTGATGTCGGGCGGCAAGATGGACGTGATCATTCACGCCGCGCCGCACGAGCTCATGGCCATCGGCGGGGCCGGCCTTGCCGCCTTCCTGATCTCCAACTCCATGACGGTGGTCAAGGCCACCGGCGCGGGCTTCGGCAAGATCTTCGGCGGGCCGAAATGGAAGGCCCAGGATTACCGGGACCTGCTGTCCCTGCTGTTCCTCCTGACCAAAACCATGAAGTCCAAGGGCGTCATCGCCCTGGAAAGCCACATCGAGAACAGCCACGACTCCACGATCTTCAACCGCTACCCGAAGATCCTGAAGGACCACTTCGCCGTGGACTTCATCTGCGACACCCTGCGGATGATGACCATGAACCTGGAGGATCCCCACCAGGTCGAGGACTCGATGGAGCTTCAGCTCGAGAAGCACCACCACGAGGCCGCCGCCCCGGGCCACGCCCTGCAGAGCCTTGCCGACGCCCTTCCGGCGCTGGGCATCGTCGCGGCCGTGCTGGGGGTCATCAAGACCATGGGTTCGATCACCGAGCCCCCAGAGGTCCTGGGCCTGATGATCGGCGGCGCCCTGGTCGGCACCTTCATGGGCGTGTTCCTGGCCTATGGCCTGGTCGGCCCCATGGCCACGCGCCTGACCGAGGTCGTCAACGAGGATGCGGCCTTCTACAAGATCATCCGCTCCGTGCTGGTGGCCCACCTGCACGGCAACGCCGCCCAGATTTCCGTCGAGATCGGCCGCGGCAACGTCCCCTCCACCGCCCAGCCGAGCTTCGGCGAGATGGAAGAGACCCTCAACAACATCCCGGCCGAAGCGGCATAAGTTCGCCGGCCGCGCGAAAATCGGGGCCCGCCAGCGATCCGTCGCCTGGCGGGCCTTTCTTTTTAAGCTTTTGGAAAGGTTCTAAACCCCTGTACGGCCAAGCTTTTCGCCTTGGGCCACGGCCCCGCTCGCGAAAATGTGATAATTGGGTCGAAAGCGGCTTGCGTGTTTCTCGAACAACGGCATATTGGCCCACAGCGCTGGGGCTGATCGCCCCTCCTGATCGAATGGCCGTTAGCCGTTCGCGCGGGGGGACGGGTAGGCGGCCAGTCGCGCAAACCTCCTCCAAGGGGACAGGGACATGACCTCCATCACTCTTCGTAAGATCCTGGTTGCCGGCGCCGCCGTTGCGGCTCTGAGCGTCGCGGCCTGCGGCCAAAAGGCTGCTGAGAACAACACCACGAACACCACCGAAACCACCACCACCGAAACCAACACCACCGCTCCGGTCGACGCGAACGCGACCCCGGACGCCAACGCCGCCGCTCCGGCCGACGCCAACGCGACGACGACCACCACCACGACCGAAACCAGCACCACCACGAACGCCGCCAAGTAAGGCTTTCGTACCGGAAACGGTTGGGGGGCCGCCCGCGAGGGCGGCCCCTTTCGTTTGCGCCTATAAGCTCGCGCCCCCATGCTTCGTGTCCCATGACCGAGCCCCTGGACTGGAGCGGGCCAGCGCCCCGCTCCTCACGCTTCGACGATATCTACTTCTCCCCCGAGGACGGCCTGGCGGAATCGCGGGCGGTGTTTCTCGAGGGCTGCGACCTGCCGTCCGCCTGGGCGGGGCGGGACCGCTTCGTGGTGGGCGAGCTCGGGTTCGGCACCGGGCTGAACCTCCTGGCCCTGGTCGAGCTATGGTCGGCGACCCGCGTCCCTGGCGCGCGCCTGCACATGGTCTCGGTCGAGGCCCATCCCCTGTCCCGGGCGGACGGGATGCGGGCCCTGGGCCGCTGGGCCGAGCTCGAGCCCTTCTCCCGCGCCCTCCTGGCCGCCTGGCCCGAGCCGCGCCCGGGTTTCCACCGCATCGAACTGCCCGAGGACGCGATCCTCGACCTGTGGATCGGCGACGCGGCCGAAGGGCTGACCGCCTGGGAGGGCGCCGCCGACGCCTGGTTCCTCGACGGCTTCGCCCCCGCCCGCAATCCGGCCATGTGGTCCCCCGAGCTGTTGGCCCTGGTGGCGGCGCGTTCGGCGCCGGGGGCGCGGGCGGCGAGCTTCACCGTCGCCGGGGGCGTGCGGCGCGGTCTCCAGGCCGCTGGCTTCGAGATCGCGAAAAGACCCGGCTTCGGGGCCAAGCGCGAACGGCTGGAGGCCTGGCTGTCGCCGGCGGAGCCTCGCCCGGCCCCCCGGCCCCGCGTCGCCATCGTCGGGGCGGGGATCGCCGGCGCGTCTCTGGCCCGCGCCTGCCGGGCCCTGGGCCTCTCCGCTACCGTGGTTGAGGCGGACGCGCCGGGGACGGGCGCATCCGGCAACCCCGCCGCCCTGGTCATGCCGCGGCTGGACGCGGGAGGCGGCGCCGTGGCGGCTCTGCACGCCCAGGCCCTCGACCGCGCCGTCCAACTCTATCGCGAGGTCCCGGGTGCGGTGATCGCCGAGGGCGCCCTGCAGCTTGAGGTCCAGCCGCGAGACGCCGGGCGGTTCGACCGCCTCGCCGCCTGGGACGGCTTCGCGCCCGGCGCGTTCGAGCGGCTGGACGCCAAGGCCACGGCCGCCGCCCTCGACGAGGCGGGCGCGCCGGGATGCCTCGCCTGCGGCGCCGGCCTGGTCGTGGAGCCCGGCCCGATCCTGAACACCTGGCTGGCGGAGACGCCGACGGTCCGGGCCGAAGTCGCAGGGCTCGAGCGGGGGGACGGCGTCTGGCGCCTGACCGACGCCGAGGGCGGCCTGATCCTGGAAGCGGAGGTCGTGTGCCTGGCCTCGGGCCCCGCCGCCGCGCGCCTTGCCGATCTGCCGCTGCGCGCGGTCCGAGGCCAGGCGAGCTGGACCGAGGCGGTGGCGTTCAGCGGGGCCCCGGCGGCCTGGGGCGGCTACGCCGTGCCCTTGAAACGCGGGGTGCTATTCGGCGCGACCCACGACCGCGACGACTGGAGCCTCGAGTCCCGCACAGATGACGACGAGCACAATCGCGGTCTCCTGGCGCAGGGGCGGCCCCGCCTCGCCGAACGGATTGCCGGGACCGCCCTGGAAAGCCGCGCCAGCCTGCGAGCGGCGACCCCGGACCACCTGCCGCTGGCGGGCCGGCTGGAGGAGGGGCTGTTCGTGCTGTCGGGGTTCGGGGGGCGGGGTTTCACCCTGGCGCCGGTCCTGGCCGAGCACGTGGCCGCCCTGGCGGTGGAGGCGCCCTCGCCCTTGCCTCGGGTCCTGGCGGCGGCGGTTGATCCGGGCCGCTACGATCGCCGGACGCGCTGAACCATTCGGCGTCCGTTCAGGATCGGCGTAGGATGGGTGGGAAGGCTGGGCTTCCAAAGAAAGGTCACGACATGAGACCTGTTCCCATCATCGCCGCCGTCACGGGCGCCGTCATCCTGGCCGGCGCCGGCGCCTCGGTCGGGGCCGCCGCCGACGCCAAGAAAGCCGAGCCTGCGCGGCAGTGCTTCTACCAGCGCAACATCACCAGCTGGCACGCGCCGGACGACAACACCGTCCTGCTCCGGGTGGGGGTGAGCGACTTTTACAAGATGGACATGATGGGTCCCTGCAACGGGCTCGATTTCGCCGGGGAGGCCATCGGCATCCGCAACCGCGGCGGCTCCGGCTATATCTGCAGCGGGCTGGACGTGCAGGTGCTGGTCCCCGACCGAATCCCGGGGCGCTGCGATGTGAGCAGGATCAGCAAGCTGACCAAGGCCGAGGTGGCGGCCCTGCCGCCGAAGTCGAAGCCCTAAAGGTCAAACTGCGCCCCCTCTGGGGGGGCTGTCAGGCCGAACGGCCTGACTGAGGGGGCCGCGAGACGCGCGGTTTTCGTTCGCGCCCTGCAGCCCCCTTCGTCCCGAGGCAAGCTCGGGACACTTCCCCCACGGGAGGCAGAGTGAAGAAGTTAGCGGGAAGCGGTCTCGGTCCAGGCCTCGGCGTCGAGGGCGGCGACCTGCATGGCTTGCTCGGACTGGTAGATGAAGCCGTAGACCGGATAGACGGTGGTGCCGACGTCGCCCACGGGGTCGTACCAGACCTTGACGCGGCTCCAGTCGCCGGCCTCGGAGACGTCGACCACGGTGACGTCCTTCTCCACCTGGCCACGCTGGCCGGAGATCGGCGACCAGTTGGCGTGGGTGACCTGGATGATGCGGTCGGTGAGGACCTGGGTGACCACGGCGACGTGGCCTTTCTTCATCGAGGCGTAGGGGCGGAAGGCCAGGACCGCGCCGGCCTGGGGCGTCTCGCCCCGCTCATATTTGCCGGAGGCCTGGTCCCACCAGGTCCAGGCGTCGCCGTAGAGGCTGATCCCGGAGACGAGACGAGCGAAGGGGGCGCACTGCCAGGACTGGGCCTGGGCGGCGACGGCGAAGCAGGAGCTCGCCAGGGCGACCGCGAAAATAGCGGCCGTCAGTCGTCGCAACATGGATCGCCCTCTCCCGCCCTCGATGCCGGGCACTAGACCATCCCTCCGGGAGGATGAAAAGCGCTTATCAGGCGACTTTCCGCCGCGCCTACTCACCTGCCGCACGAACAGGCAGGCCGGGGCGAACCCCGCCCAAACGAAAACCGCTGTCGGACCAGCGGCGCATGGCGTCGCGGGCGGGGCGCTCGATCAGGTGGTGGGCGAGGGCCGCCACGGGGACCACCCCGGCGGCGAAAACCAGCCACGCCCAGAGGGGCAGGGGAGCGTCCCCGAGGCCCAGCACCTTCTGGGCGCCGTTCACGAACACCAGCTCCCAGGGGATGCAGACCATGTAGACCGCGAAGCTGATCTCGCCGAGGTAGACCCCGACCGGACCGGAAAACAGGCGCGAGCCCGTGGAGGCGAGGCCTGCGAGGCAGACCATCAGGGCGCCGAAACAGCCGACGGTGCAGGCATCCGGCAGGCCAAGACCCGCGCTGAGGAGCGCCAGACCGGCTGAGGCGAACACCCCGGCGACGGCGAGGGCCCGGCTCTTCAGGGCGCCCGAGCGCCAGACCAGGTAGGCCGCGCAGCCGCAGGCGAAGCAGGGAACGATGCGCAAGCCCCCCCACAGGTAGGTGGCCTGGGTCAGGGAAAAGCCCGCCAGCTGCTGGAAGACGGCGTAGAGGCCGAACAGGAAAGCGACGGCCCCCGCCGCGGCCAGGAACGGCCGCTCGCGCAGGCGCCAGGCCACAAAGGCGAAGGCGGGGAAGGTGAGGTAGGCCATCCACTCCGCCGAGAGCGACCACGACGGATGGTTCCAGGCGGACATGGGGGCGAGGCCCCAGGCATGGGTCAGGGTCAGGTTGGCGGGCAGGGCGCCCATGACGGCGATCGGGTGCTCGAGGGCGAACCCCGCGACCGAGGCGCCGGCCACCAGCACGCCGATCCCCGCCAGCGTCGCCAGGTGCATCGGATAGATCCGCGCCAGCCGCGCCCACAGGAAGCGGCCATAGTGGAAGCGCCCCTCGCCGAAGCCGGTCAGATAGACGTGGCTCAGGATGAAGCCGGAGAGGACGAAGAACAGCTCCACCCCGAGGTAGCCCTTGGCCACCACCGAGGGGGCCGCGGCGCGGCTCAGGTCAGGCCAGTAGAGGAAGCAGACCACCCAGGCGGCGGCGAAGAAGCGAAGCGCCGTCAGGGGCTTGAGATTGGCGGGCATGAATGTTTTCCGGGCGTCCTTCGTCCGTGTCGACGGAAATGTGCCTCAGATGCGGTTAAGGGCGCGTGCACCCCCTTGAACCTTGGACGCGGGGCGCCAGCTAGGGTATTCGGAAGGGGCGGCAACGTCCGCCTCCCAACGCCCAGGAAATTGGTTTCACGACGTTTTTCCCAACCGGCCGCCCCGGCGACCGGCCGATCCAGCTTTCAGGAGGACGAGTAAGGTCATGCCGAGGGCGCTTGGACAGATCGACGTGCGTAAGAACGAAGCCATCCTCGAGGCGGCGGTGGAGATCTTCGCCGAACGGGGCGTCTCCGCTCCGATCGAGGCCGTGGCGCGCCGCGCCGGCGTGTCGAAACAGACCATCTACAATCACTACCGCTCCAAGGCCGAGCTGATGCGGACCCTGATCGTGCGGCGCCGCTCGCGGGTGACCCAGGCCCTCAACGAGGCGCGGGTGGGATCGCGCCCCGAGGAGACCCTGACCGCCTACGCCAAGGCCATGCTGGAGGCGGTCCTGACCCCGACCACCATGGACATCGTGCGGGTCGCCGTGTCGGGCTCGCGCGACGCGCCGGAGATCGCCCGGGCGCTCTATGAGGCCGGCCCCCAGACCTCCCGCTCCCGCCTGGCCGAGTTCCTGGAAGTCGAGAACCGGGCGGGCCGTCTCGCCGTGGACGACCCGGAAGAGGCGGCTGAATTGTTCGTCGGCATGGTCGCCGGGGCGCGCCAGCTCTCGGCCCTGCTGGGCACGGACGTGAAGCCCGAAGCGAGCTGGGCCGAGCGCCGCGCCCGAACCTGCGCCGCCCGCTTCGTGCGGGCCTACGCGCCGGAACCCCTGGTCGGCTAAGCCCCGGCGGCTTCGGCCTCGTCACGCAGGGCGAGCCAAGGGAGTCGCTCCACAGCAAGATGAGTGGTTTCGGGCGCGCTCAAAGGCGGACGCT
Organism: Caulobacterales bacterium; assembly: GCA_947474395.1. Taxonomy (GTDB): domain Bacteria; phylum Pseudomonadota; class Alphaproteobacteria; order Caulobacterales; family Caulobacteraceae; genus CANJID01. The sequence continues at coordinate 20,438 of CANJID010000023.1, read as the reverse complement.
GCGAAATTCCAGGGTCGGGTGAGGCTGTAACCAAGGCCCTGTCGCAGACCTTATGGCCCCCTACTTTGAGGCGCGCTACTAGCCGGAGGGGCGTTGCTTACGGGTGCTGATTGGAATTTGTCGCACTGGTGGTCAAACTGCGATTGGATTTGTTCGCGATATCTCTTCGTTGAAACCGTACATTCAGAATAAGGCGAGCAGGTATTATTATCCTTTAACCTACAGAAAGCCTGCCCTGACATATTTCGCTCTTTGTCGTCAGTGCTCTTACATAAGACGGCGTAAGCGCAAACCTTGATTCCACACGCGCGCACTGTCTCTGGGATATCAACGGCAATGTCGCAATCATACCACGCTCGGGCTGGTTGCGCCGAGGAGACCGAGAGCAATGCCGCCAGCCCTACTCCTGACCATAGTCGGACGGCCATCCTCATCCCCTTAGACTAGCCCGAACGGCACCGTAGCAGGGCCAACTAGTGCATCAACTATCCCGGGCGGTCGGGGTCAAAGGCGTCCTTAAGCTGACTCCCGGATCGGTCCCTAGCCGCCGATCCCCTCCGCCTCTTCGTCGGGTAGGCCGACGATGTGGAAGCCGGCGTCGACGTGGATCACCTCGCCGGTGGTCGAGCGGCCGAGCGCCGACAGGAGCCACAGGGCGCAGCCGGCGATCCCCTCCATGGAGGTGTCTTCGCGGAGCGGCGACCACGAGCGGCCCTTGCCGATCATCGCGCGGCCGCCGGAAATCCCGGCGAGGGACAGGGTGCGCATGGGCCCCGCCGAGATGGCGTTGACGCGGATCTGCTTGGGCCCGAGGTCGCGGGCGATGTAGCGGGTGGCCGCCTCCAGGGCCGCCTTGGCCACGCCCATGACGTTGTAGTTGGGGATCACCCGCTCCGAGCCGAGGTAGGTCAGGCAGATCAGGGAGCCCCCGTTGGGCATCAGCTCGGCCGCCCGGCGGGAGGCCTCGATGAAGGACCAGGCCGAGATTTCCATCGAGCGCAGGAAGTTGGCCTTGGTGGTGTTCTCAACCAGGGAGCCCTTCAGCTCGTTCTTGTCGGAGAAGGCGATCGCGTGGACCAGGAAATCGATGGTCCCGAACTCGGCCTTCACGGCCGCGAAGGCGGCCTCCATCGAGGCCTCGTCCGAGACGTCCGCGGGGATCAGGAGCTTGACGCCGATGCTTTCGGCCAGGGGGCGCACCCGGCGCTCCAGGGCCTCGCCCTGGTAGGTGAAGGCCATCTCGGCGCCCTGGGCGGCGAGCTGGGCGGCGATCCCCCAGGCGATGGAGTTGTTGTTGGCGACGCCCATGACGACGCCGCGCTTGCCGCGCATCAGGTCGCCCTTGGGCAGATCGAAGTCCTCGGCCATTGCCGCTCCCCGCAACTTGCTCCGCCAGCCCGGCGGGTCACGCCTATTAGACCGGCGGGGGCGGGGTTGTCGAAGGGGTTGGAAGCCGAGATTCCGGCCGATGCGAGCGGCGCTCGCACGAAAGTGAGACTTCGGGGACCACTCAACGGAAAAAGTGAGTCGATTGAATCGCTTAGGTGAATCAAACACTAAGCGTTGATTTTGCCTGGACAGAAACCACCGAATATGGTGCCTTGGCGCTATAGAAAAGGGGCCGCCCCGCAAGGAGGCGACCCCAGTCTAAGTGCCGGAAGCGCGGACAGCTTTGCCGCCGGAGGCCCGAGCGTAGCGGGCCCACCACCCCAACACCCACAAAACTGTGGGGCGGACCGTTACCTTGGAGGGGGCGGTCCGCTCTGCCGTTAGGGACTCGGAGGATGCTGCGCTCGACGCTGTCGCGCAAGGCTATTTCGTAGGCCTGAAGACCACACCCACAACATATGGTGTAGATGTGGATAAACTCCCATCCGCGTCAGGGTGATCGCGTCAGACCCGCGCCATCACCAGGCTGCCGTTTGTCCCGCCGAAGCCGAAGCTGTTGGACATGACGCAGTCCAGTTGCCGGTCGATGCGCTTCCTGACGATGGGCAGGTCGGCGAAGGCCGGGTCGAGGTCCTCGATATGCGCGCTCTCGGCGGCGAAGCCGTCCCGCATCATCAGCAGGCAGTAGATCGCCTCCTGCGCGCCCGCCGCGCCGAGGCTGTGGCCCGTGAGGGACTTGGTGGAGGAAATCAGGGGCGCCTTGTCCCCGAACACCTCGCGCACGGCCTCCATCTCCTTGAGGTCGCCGACGGGGGTCGAGGTGCCGTGGGGGTTGAGGTAGTCCACGGTGGGGCCCACGCCCTGCAGGGCCAGGCGCATGCAGCGGGCCGCGCCCTCGCCCGAGGGAGCGACCATGTCGTAGCCGTCGGAGTTGGCGGCGTAGCCGACGATCTCGGCGTAGATTTTCGCGCCGCGGGCCTTGGCCAGCGCCAGGTCCTCCAGCACCACGATCCCTGCGCCCCCGGCGATGACGAAGCCGTCGCGGTTCAGGTCATAGGCCCTGGAGGCGGTCGAGGGCCGGTCGTTGAAGTTGGAGGACATGGCGCCCATGGCGTCGAACAGCACCGACTGGGTCCAGTCCAGCTCCTCGCAGCCGCCGGCGAACATCCGGTCCTGCTTGCCCATGATGATCTGCTCGTAGGCCGCGCCGATGCAATGGGTCGAGGTCGCGCAGGCCGAGGAGATGGAATAGTTCAGGCCCTTGATCTTGAACCAGGTCGAGAGCGTCGCCGAGGCGCCCGAGCTCATGGCCTTGGGCACGGCGAAGGGACCGACGCGGCGGGGGCCCTTGGTCTTGGCGGTCTCGACGGCGTTGACGATCACGCTGGTGGAGGGCCCGCCCGAGCCGACCAGCAGGCCGGTGCGCTCGTTGGAGACCTCGTCCTCGGAAAGGCCCGCGTCGGCGATGGCCTGTTCGCAGGCGACGTGGGCCAGGCCCGTGCCGGGGGCCAGGAAGCGGGCGGCCCTGCGGTCGACGATGGCCTCCCAGTCCAGGGTCGGCTTGCCGTGCACCTGGGAGCGGAATCCCAGCTCGGCGTACTCCGGGGCGAAGGTGATGCCCGAGCGCGCATCGCGCAGGGAGGCCGCGACCTCGTCGGCGTTGTTGCCGATCGAGGACACGATGCCGATCCCGGTGATCGCCACGCGCCGCATGGATTCTCCCTAGCCTGCCCTAACGCCTATTCCAGGTCTTTCGGGTCGAACAGCCCGACCCGGAGGTCGGACGCGGTGTAGATAAGCTTGCCGTCGGCCTCAACCGTTCCGTCGGCGACCCCCATCACCAGCTTGCGCATGATCACCCGCTTCATGTCGATGCGATAGCTCACCCGCTTGATCTTGGGCGTGACCTGGCCGGTGAACTTCACCTCGCCGACGCCGAGCGCGCGGCCCTTGCCGGGAGCCCCCGACCAGCCGAGGAAGAATCCCACCAGCTGCCACATGGCGTCCAGGCCCAGGCACCCCGGCATGACCGGGTCGCCGAAAAAGTGGCACAGGAAGAACCACTGCTCCGGATTGATGTCGAGTTCGGCGCGGATGAATCCCTTGCCGTACTGGCCGCCCTCGGCCGAGATCTCCTCGATCCGGTCGACCATCAGCATCGGCGGCGCCGGGAGCTGGGCGTTTCCGGGGCCGAACAACTCGCCGCGAGCGCAGGCGAGCAGGGTCTCGGTGTCGAAGCGCGTCAGTGCGTGCGGCATCCGGGCCTTTTCTATTCTGCGGTCGCGGGCTCCGGGGAGGGGCCCAGCGACGCGCCCCATGGGTTACACGAGCCTTGCCGCAGCCTCAACCGCGCGCTGGCCTGAAGGGTTCAACGGCACAACACCGTTTCGCGTGCGCCCCACAGTTCGGAATCCTGCGCCCAGCCCTTGGCCTTGCCTGCGCTGACCTGACACCAGCCGCCCTTGCACTCCCCCAGATCGGCCAGGGACCGCCCCGCCATTGTGGCCTCGACCCCGGCGCCGGCCTTCGGGCTGCGCCGCAGCGGCAGGGGGTCGGCGGCGGTTCGCATCACCGTGCGTTTGGCCTCGACGGTGCGCCGGTGCACCCAGGACAGGCCCCCTTCCGGATCGCAGACCCGGCGCCAGTCGGCGGTCTCGGCCACCACCTGCAGGGGAAGGCCGGGGGTACGGTAGGTCCACAAGAGCTTGTAGTCGTCGCCGGGGCCGACCCGCGCGTTCACCTCGCCGAACTTCAGGGAGACGAAGCGGGGCACCGGCAGGCCCGACGGGGTGACCTTGCCTTGCGCCTTGGCGGCCGGCTTGGGTCCGCAGGCGCCCAGGCAAAGGCAAAGGGCCAGGAGCGCGACGGCGGCCCGCATGGCGGCTTGGCCCCCGGGAGCGGCTTTGCTAAGCCTCGACCAAGGCGCACGCCCGCGCTCTTTTTCGCACCCGTCCATGTCCGGAACTAAGCCAAGAGTCGTCGTCACGCGCAAACTGCCCGATGCGGTGGAGGCGCGGATGCGCGCCCTGTTCGACGTCGAACTCAACGAATCCGACGTCCCCATGGACGCCGAGGCCCTGGCCGCCGCAGTGCAGCGGGCCGACTGCCTGGTGCCGACGGTCACCGACAGGATCGACGCGGCCCTGATCGCCAAGGCCGGGCCCCAGCTCAGGATGATCGCCAATTTCGGGGCGGGGACGGACCACATCGACCTGCCCGCCGCCGACGCGCGGGGGCTGGTGGTGTCGAACACCCCCAACGTCCTGACCGACGACACCGCCGACATCGCCATGCTTCTGATGCTGGCGGCGGCCCGGCTGGCGATCGAGGGCTCGGACGTCCTGCACGCCGGCGGGTTCAAGGGCTGGCATCCCACGTGGATGATGGGCACGCGTCTGGGCGGCAAGACGCTGGGCATCATCGGCATGGGCCGGATCGGCCAGGCGGTGGCGCGGCGAGCCCGGGCGTTCGGCATGGCCATCCACTACCATAACAGGAAGCCCATTCCCGCGCCCTTGGCCGGAGAGCTGGGCGCCCACTACTGGGAAGACCTCGACGGCATGCTGGCGAGGAGCGACTTCGTCTCGGTCAACTGCCCCTACACGCCGGGGACGCGGCATCTGCTGTCGGCCGAGCGGCTGGGGCGGATGAAGCCCGGCGCGATCCTGGTCAACACCGCCCGGGGGGCCATCATCGACGAGGCGGCCCTGGCCGACGCCCTGGAGGCGGGGACCATCGCCGCCGCCGGGCTCGACGTGTTCGAGTTCGAGCCGAAGGTCCACCCCAAGCTCCTCACCCTGAAGAACGCGGTCCTGCTCCCGCACCTGGGCTCGGGCACCATCGAGGGCCGGGTCGAGATGGGCGAGAAGGTGATCATCAACATCAAGACCTTCTTCGACCACCACCGCCCGCCGGACCGGGTGCTGCCGAGCCTGGGCTAGGAGGCCATCGCCTCGGCGGCCGCCACCAACACGTCCGGACTTGAGTGTCCGACGATCCGCTGCAGCTCGAAATAGAGCGCGGCGGTCGTCGTCGCCGCCAGCAGCGCGGCGAGAGAGCTGCCCATGCTCGCGACGAGGACAACGACGCCGTCGCCGGCGAAAGGCCTCAAGGCCTCTTGGGCGACGATCAGCAGAACGCCGAATACCAGCGTCAAGAAGACCACCAACAGGACCAGCGCCAGAATTCGCAGCCGGTTTCCGCGGGTCAGCAGCGAGCTGCGTCGGAGGACAAGATCCAGGTCCGGCGTCTCCAGGGCGCTCACAGGACCCACGACCGCCAGGGCGCTTACGGTCCAGATGGCCGGAATGACGAGGCCAACGCCGATCACAAAACCCACGATCGTTACCCCCAGCATCTGCAGCAGCGTCATGTAACGGCTCAACCCGGCCCTAACGCAGTCGCGAAACGGCGCCCTTCGCCCTGCAAGGTCCATCCCGGCGGCGTGGATCGCCGCGCCCTGTAGCAGGGGGAAGGTGATGAGCGGGCTGAAGATCGCGGCGATGGCGGTGGCGTCCTGGATGATCGCAAGGAGGTCCTGCTCGGGACCCGGCTCGGGCCGGGCCCCCAGCGCCCAGAGCGAGAATGAGATGCCCCCTGCGATGACGGCCAGGAGGAAGAAAGCGGCGGGGTTGCGACGGATTGATCCCAGAGCTCCGCCTAGGACCCTCGCGATCTGAAGTCGTCCTGGACCGACTGGCCTCACACCTCAATCCCCTGGCTGCGCCGGGCCAGCTAAGCACGATGGGGTCCAGGGCGTCGACGGGCGCCACCTTCACGAGAAACCCGGTTACGCGCTCGCGCTTGGGCGTCTAGGCTGGCCCCCGGGGCGGTCGTGGGGGCGGCGTTTGGCTCAGGATGCGGGAGCGGCTGGGGGTGAGGCGGCGGAGCAGACGCTCGCCGCGGCGCACCGGGCCATGCTCAAGACCCCGGGCCTGCAGTTCAGTTTCGAGCCCCTGAAGCCCCCCAAGGTCCCCGACTGGCTCGAGGCCTTCGCCAGGTTCCTGCAGTGGGCCGCGCCGTTCCTGAAGTTTCTGTTCTGGGGCGGGCTGGTGCTCGCCGTGCTGATGCTGGTCTGGTTCATCGGCCGGGAGGCCTTCAACCTGCGCCTGCCGGGGCGCAAGCGGGCGGCGGCCGGGCAGCCGACCGACCTGCGGCCGGAGCCGGCCAAGGCGCGCGCCCTACTGGACGACGCGGACCGGCTGGCGGCCGAGGGGCGCTTCGAGGAGGCGGCCCACCTGCTGCTCTTCCGCAGCATCGAGGAGATTCAGGCCCGCGATTCCCGCCTGGTGCGCCCCGCCCTGACCAGCCGCGACATCGCCGCCCTCGAGGGCCTGCCGGCGGACGCCAAGGGGGCCTTCGCCCGGATCGTCGAGGTGGTGGAGGTGAGCTTCTTCGGCGGCCGGCGGATCGGCGCGGGGGAATTCGCCGACTGCCGCAGCGCCTACCAGGCCTTCGCCTTCGTCGGGGGCCGGCCGTGAGCCAGGCCGTCGCCGCCCGCGACCCCGCCGTCTTCTCGCCGAAGACCATGACGGCCCTGCTCCTGGTGGGGGTGTTCGCCTTTTCCGCCTTCGTCGTGCTCCTGGCCTACGCCCCGGACCTGCGCGGGCGGGACGATCCGGCCGCCCACGCCCTCTCCACCTCGGCGGTGGGCTTCGCCGGGGCCGTGGCCTTGCTGAAGGCCGCCGACATCCCGGTGAGCGTCAGCCGCGATCCGCCCTGGCGAGCGCGCCCGGCCAAGAGCCTGCTGGTCCTGACCCCCAGGATCGGCAACGAGGTGAAACAATTGGCGGCCTTCGGCTCGGTCCGTCCGACCCTGATCGTCCTGCCCAAGTGGCAGACCCTGGAGGATCCCGAGCATCCGGGCTGGGTGATCAAGGCGGGCCCAGGCCCCGCCCGCGGGATCGCGGCCCTGCTCGGCGGCCTCGCCAAAGGAACGACGGTGACCCGCGGGAGGGGGAAGGCGGCGCACCGGCTGGCCGGCGGCGGCTACCTCTTCTCCCCCCGCACCAGCGTCGCCCTCGACCCCATTGACCAGCTGCAGACCCTGAAGGGCGGCGGTTGGGTCCCCGTGCTCACCGACGAGAGCGGCGGGGTGGTGCTGGGAGCCCTCTCCAACAAGCCGGTGTTCGTCCTCGCCGACCCCGATCTTCTCAACACCCAGGGCCTGGCGGGCCTGGATAACGCCCGCGTCGCCCTGGCCATGCTGCGCGAAATCCGTCCCGAGGGCGGCGAGGTGCGCTTCGACATCACCCTGCACACCGGCCGGGCGGACCGCAGCCTGCTGCGCGCCATGCTCGAGCCGCCGGTGCTGGGGGCGACCCTCTGCGCCGTCGCCGCCGCCGTCCTGCTCGGCCTCCTGGCCCTGTCGCGGTTCGGCCCGGCGGCGCCGGAGGCGCGGGCCCTGGCGCTGGGCCCCAAGGCCCTGGTGGACAATTCGGCGGGGCTGGTCGCCATGGCCCGCCGCGAACACGAGCTTGCCGGCGCCTACGCCGAGCTGACCGCCGCTGAGGCGGCGCGGGCGGCGGGGGTGGACCGGTCGCTTTCGGGGGAAGCCCTTATGGAACGCCTGGACGACCTGGCCCGGCGACGGGGGGCCCACGCCTCCCTCGCCGACCTGTCCGGGGAGGCCGCGAGGACCGCCAAGGCGGGCCGGCGGGCCGATCTGCTGTCGGTGGCCCGGCGGCTCTACCAATGGAAACGGGAGGTGACGCTTGACCGTCGATGAGGTGAAGGCCCTGGCGACACGGATTCGCCAGGAGATCGCCAAGGCCGTGGTCGGCCAGTCCGAGACCGTGGAGCTTATGCTGGTGGCCCTGATGGCGCGGGGCCACGTGCTCCTGGAAGGCCCGCCGGGAACGGCCAAGACCTTCCTGGCCCAGACCTTCGCCCGCACCCTGGACCTGGGGTTCGGCCGCATCCAGTTCACCCCGGACCTGATGCCGGCGGACATCATCGGCGCCAACCTGTTCAACTTCCAGACCTCCAGCTTCACCCTCAATCCGGGGCCGGTGTTCTGCGAGCTGTTGTTGGCCGACGAGATCAACCGCACCCCGCCCAAGACCCAGGCGGCCCTGCTGGAGGCCATGCAGGAGCGAAAGGTGACCATCGACGGCAAGTCCCACCCCCTGAGCGCGCGGTTCATGGTGGTGGCGACCCAGAATCCCCTGGAGCAGCAGGGCACCTATCCCCTGCCCGAAGCCCAGCTCGACCGCTTCCTGTTCAAGGAGGTGCTGCAGTACCCGAGCCGCGAGGAAGAGCACGCCATCGTCTCCGTGCACGGCCTGCGCACCGGCCAGCCCGACCCCGCCGAGATGGGGGTCGAGCGGGTGGCGGACGCCGCGATCCTGGCCGCCGCCGCCGAGACGGTGGCGGGGGTGCGGCTCAATCCGGAGATCGTCGACTATGTCCTCGACCTGGTGCGCGCCACCCGCGCCAGCGCCGACCTGCAGAGCGGCGCCTCGCCCCGCGCCGCCGCCATGCTGGCCATGGCCGCGCGGGCGCGGGCCGCTCTCGACGGGCGGGACTACGCCTTGCCGGACGACGTGAAGGCCCTGGCCCTGCCGGCCCTGCGCCACCGGGTGATCCTGTCCCCGGCGGCGGAGATCGAGGGCCGTCGACCCGACCAGGTGATCGCCGCCCTGGTCGAGCAGGTCGGATCGCCCCGCTGATGCTCACCGTCGGATGATCTACCCCACCCCCCGCGCCATCGCCGTCGCCGCGCTTGGAGCGCCCCTCGCCCTCGCGGCGGGGCTGGCCGCCCCCGGCCTGTGGGCGACCGGGGCGGCCTGGGTGGTGACCGTGGGGGCGCTGGTGCTGGTGGATGTGCTGCTGGCCGCCTCCCCGCGCTCGGTGCGGCTGGCCCTGACCACGCCCCGCTCCCTAGGGGTGGGGGCGGAGGGAGAAGCGGAGGTGGAGGCGGCGTTCGACAAGAGTGCGCCGGCCCGCCTGCAGCTGGCGGTCGGGGTCAACGACCGGATCACCGCCGCCCCGGCCCGCGCCACCGTCGAGACTGTGGGCGGCGCCGGACGGCTGAAACTGCGCCTGACCACGCACCGGCGGGGCGAGGCGGTGTTCGAGCGGCTGTGGGCGCGCTGGCGCGGGCCTCTGGGTATGGCCTGGATCCAGCGCGAGGAGGCCCTGGGCCAGCGCATGCCGGTGGTCCCGGACATCCAGCAGGTCAAGGACGAGGCCCTGCGCCTGTTCGCCCGGGACGCCCCGATCGGGACCCGGGCCCAGATCGAGACCGGCGAGGGGGCCGAGTTCCACGCCCTGAAGGAGTTCTCGACCGGCATGGACCTGCGGTCCATCGACTGGAAGCAGAGCGCACGCCACGGCAAGCTGGTGGCCCGCGAATACCGCACCGAGCGCAATCACTCGGTGGTCCTGGCGCTGGACTGCGGGCGGCTGATGAGCGCGCCGCTCGGGGGCGTGCCCAGGATCGACCGGGCCATCAACGCGGCCCTCTTGCTGGCCTTCGTCTGTCTCAAGCTGGGGGACCGGGTGGGCCTCTTCGCCTTCGACGCCCGGCCGCGGGTGGCGAGCGGACAGACCGCGGGCGCCGGCGCCTTCCCCCTGCTGCAGCGGCTGGCGGCTGGGATCGACTATTCCGAGGAGGAGACCAACTTCACCCTCGGCCTGACCACTCTGGCCGGCCGGCTGGACCGGCGGGCCCTGGTGGTGGTGTTCACCGACTTCGCCGACCCCACCAGCGCCGAGCTGATGCTGGAGAACGTCGCGCGCCTGCTTCGTACCCACCTCGTCCTGTTCGTGGTGTTCCGCGACGAGGCCCTGGAGGCCATGGTGCAGCAGGAACCGATGGAGCCGGCCGACGTCTCCCGCGCGGTGATCGCCGCCGCCCTGGCCCGCCAGCGCGAGGTGGTGATCGGCCGGCTGCGGCGCCTGGGCGCCCACATCGTCGATGCTCCCGCCGAGCGGATGGGCGCGGCGGTGGTCAACGGCTACATCGAGACCAAACGCCGGGAGCTCATGTAGCGCCATGGCCGAGCTGCAGCTCAAGAGCAACCGGTTCAGGATCGAGCGGGAGGCCGACTGGCGCCGGCTGGAGGTCCTGTTGGAGAAGGTCGAGCAGAAGTCGCCCCGCCGGCTCACCACCAAGGAGCTGCTGGAGGTCCCGCTGCTCTACCGGTCGGCCCTGGCCTCGCTCTCCACCGCCCGCTCGATCTCGCTGGACCAGGGCCTGATCGACTATCTGGAGGCGCTGTGCACCCGGGCCTATTTCCTGGTCTACGGGGCGCGGACCAGCCTGCCCGACCGGCTGGGGCGCTTCTTCTCCGAGGACTGGCCGGGGGCGGTGCGGGCGCTGGGGCGCGAGACCCTGGCGGCGACCCTGCTGGGCGTCCTGGGTGCGGTCGCCGCCTATTGGGCGGTGAGCGTCAATCCGGACTGGTTCTACGCCATGGTCCCGGAGGGCCTGTCCGGGGGCCGCAATCCCACCGCGACCACCGAGTCCCTGCGCAAGACGCTGGAGGGGGCGGGACCCGACGGGCTGTCGGTGTTCGCCACCTTCCTCTTCACCCACAACGCCCAGGTGGCGGTGACCGCCTTCGCGCTCGGATTCGCCCTCGGCTTGCCCACGGCGTTCCTGCTCCTGACCAACGGGGCCATGCTGGGCGCCTTCCTGGCCCTGTTCATCTCCCACGGCCTCGGGGTCGAGGCGATCGGCTGGCTGATGATCCACGGGGTGACCGAGCTCTTCGCCGTCACCCTGGCGGGGGCGGCGGGCTTCTCCATCGGCTGGGCGGTGGCGTTTCCCGGCGCGCGCACCCGGATGGCGGCGGCCTCCCGCGCCGGGCGGCGGGCGGGGACGGTGATGGCCGGGGTGGTCATCATGCTGTTCGTCGCGGGCCTGCTGGAAGGCTTCGGCCGGCAGCTGATCCAGAACACGGGCGCCCGCTACGCCATCGCCGCCGCCAGCGCCCTGGTCTGGGGCGCCTATTTCTACATGCCTCGCCGCCGGAGGGCGCCGTGAGCCGGGCCGCCGCCCAGCGGGCGGCCGCCCGGGCCAAGGCGGCTCCGCCCATGGACGTCAGGGCGTCGGACGCCAGGGCCTTCGTCACGCCCGAGGGGGTGGACCTGCGCCTGCGGGTGGCCGGGGCGGCCGAGCGCGCCTCCGCCTTCGCCATCGACGTCGGCATACTGGTCCTGACCCTGGTGGTCTTCTCGCTCCTGGCCCTCTTCGCCCTGGCCGGCCTCGGCAGGGGCGCCGGACGACAGGGGCAGGAGATCGTGGCCATCGTCTGGCTGCTGGGCTTCTTCCTGCTTCGGAACTTCTATTTCGTCGGCTTCGAGCTGCGGCCCCGCGCCGCCACCCCGGGCAAGCGCATCATGGGCCTGCGGGTCATCGCCCGCAGCGGCGAGCGGCTGACGGCGGACGCGGTCTTCGCGCGCAACGCCCTGCGCGAGCTGGAGGTGTTCCTGCCCGCCACCTTCCTGTTCGCTCGAGGCAGGGGCGTGGACGGCCTGGTGATCCTGTTGGGGGTGATCTGGACCGGGGTCTTCCTATTGTTTCCCCTGTTCAACCGCGACCGGCTTCGGGCCGGGGACCTGATCGCCGGCACCCTGGTGGTGGCGAGCCCCAAGAAGCTGCTCCCGCCGGACCTGGCCGAGCGCCCCCTCGGCGCGCCGGATGCGGCGGTCTTCACCCAGGCCCAGCTCGACGCCTACGGGGTCAAGGAGCTGCACGTGCTGGAGGAGGTGCTGCGCAGCGCCGACCGGCGCACCATGGCCGCCGTCGCCACGCGCATCCGCGCCAAGATCGGCTGGACCGAGGGGCCGGACATGACTGACCGCACCTTCCTGGCCGCCTACTACAAGGGCCTGCGGGGACGGCTGGAGCACCGCATGCTGTTCGGCCACCGCCGCAAGGACAAGCACGACAGGGTTTGAGGCGTCAGTCGAAAACGGCCTCGACCCCTTCGGGACCGATCCCCTCCTTGACGCGCCGCAACTCGACGTAGGCGGCCCAGGACAGGGCCACGCCGACGATGACGTTGAGCACGGCCCCCACGAAGAGCAGACCCATCAGCAAGGCGACGAGGCCGGGGTTCGCTCCGAGCCCCTGGTTAGATCCCCTCGTCGAGATGAGGGACGAAAGCACGGCGACCAGCAGGACCAACCAACGACTTCCCTTCGTGAGGGCCGCGCTCCGCTTCAACGCCGCCCTTATGCCGATCCGCTCGATGATCAGGGCGGGTGGGGCGACGAACCAGGCCGTAAGCACCATGAAGCCGGGTACGATCAGAGCGACGAAGCCGAGGATCGTCGCGACGATCATGACCACACCCAGCCCGGCCATCGCCGGAGCGCGGCTGACGCCAACGCGTAGGGCTTCGACGATTGAGGCTTGCTTCTCGGCGGGCGCCGCCAGGGCATAGGTCAGCGCGCCGTGCAGGATCGAGGAGCCGACCGCCCACCAGATCACCGCCACGCCCGATATGACCCAGTCACCCGGTCCGGCCGGGAAGCTGGCCCGCAGGCCGTTGTTGATGACGGTCCGCGCGGAAGGCAGGGCGAATAGCGCCGCCGGCACGCCGATCAGGAGGCTCGTCAGGCCGAAGAAGAGGCCGAGGTTCCGCCGAACGCCCCGGAACGCCATTCGCAGAACCCGTCCGAAGCTGAATTTTCCGCCTTGCCGCGGCGTCTCGGACACCTAGTCGAACACCGACGCCAGGGCTTCCGGCCCGACGCCCTCGCGGACGCGCCGGAGCTCGAAATAGAGCGCCGCGGTGCCCGTGGCGGTCACCATGCAGCTGAGGACATTGGCCAGGGGCAGGACAAACACCAGGACGCCCGAGGACAGCAGCGCGCGCAGGCCCCCGGCGACCACCACGAACAGCCCTTCGACGACGAGGATGACCAGGCCATAGAGCAGCATCAGCCCGAAGATCCGCCACCGGTTGCCCTTGGTCAGGGCGAGGCTGCGGCTGAAGGTCTGACCGAAGGGGACGTTCTCGACCACCTTGACCGGGACCACCACGGACCAGGCGGTGAGGAGCCACAGGCCGGGCACGATGAGGACGAGGAAGCCGAGCACCATGCCCAGCGACATGACGATGACGAGGCCGACCAGGGGCCAGAACCGCCGGAGCCCGACCCGAAGCGCCTCGCTCAGCCCGACCTTGCGGCCGTTGAGGTCGGCGACCGCCCCCGAGGTCAGGGCGCCCACCAGGATGTAGTAGCCGATCAGGAAGAGGATCGACCCCACGCCGTTCAGCAGCTGATTGGCCGGCGCGACCGCCGGGACCGTTCCGAGGTTCACCCTCGGCTGACCGAGGGCCTGGATCAGGGCCGGAATCCCCACCAGCAGCAGGGACAGGATCAGGAAGGTCGGAAAATTGCGTCCAAGGACGCCGAACGTCTGCCGCATGACCTGCCCGATCTGAATCTTGGCAGACGCAGTCCCAGTATCCGTCATGTGAGCCCCCCAGCTCCGACAGCACAACCTGAGCGGCAGCTAAGCATGGGCCATCGGGGGAGTCGACGGCCCCCGCTCAAGCCCAGCCCGCCACCACCTCGCCGCCCTTGATGCGCACCGGCCACTGCAGCAGGCGGCGGCCGTAGCAGGGGCCGGCGACGCACATCCCGTCCTCGATGGTGAAGAGGGCGCCGTGGCCGCCGCAGAGTATGCGGTCGTGCTCGCGGGTCAGGTAGCGGCCGCCGATGGGCAGGGGCCAGCCGGCGTGGGGGCAGGAATCGACATAGCCGAACACCTGGCCCTCCTTCCTCACCACGAAGCCGGAGAACATCGCGTCCCCCACCTGGTAGCGGAAGCCCTTGGCGCCCGGCTCGGGGATGTCCTCCAGGGTGCAGACCACCGATCCGGTGGCGGGCTGGGCCGGATTCACGTGATCGCGCCCAGGGTCGGCCGCCAGCCCCCGATCTGCACCTCGCCGATGAGCCCGGCGGCGACATAGGGGTCGGCGGCGTGGAAGGCGCGCACGGCGGCCAGATCCTCCGCCTCCACGATCAGCAGCGAGCCGACCATTCGTCCCTCCGCGTCGAGGTGCGGCCCGGCCAGGCGCACGAACCCCGGATGGGCGGCGAGGTGCGCCAGGTGCGCCTCGCGGGTGGCCATGCGCAGCTCCAGGCTGTCCGGCTTGTCCTTCCAGCTGATCACGAACATCGGCATCGGGTCTTGGTCTCCTAAGCTTTGGCGCCCTTGCGGCCGGGCTTGTGGACGGGGTTGGCCAGCGCCGCGGCCTCGTCCAGGGGCCAGCGCGGGCGGGCGGCGGCGTCGAGGCCATCCACAAGCCCGGCGGCGAGGCGTTCGGCCCCGGCCAGGGCGATCATGGCGGCGTTGTCGGTGCAGTACTTCAGGGGCGGGGCGGCGAAACCGAAGCCGTGGGCGGTTGCGCTGGCCTGCAGGGCGGCCCGCACCGCCCCGTTGGCGGCGACGCCGCCCGCGACCACGAACAGGCGTTCGGCGGGGGCGTGGGTTTGCGCGAACAGGACCATGGCCCGCTCGGAGCGTTCGGAAAGCTGGCGGGCGATGGCGGCCTGGACCGAGGCGGCGAGATCCCTTCGGTCGGCGTCGTTTTCGATCCCTTCGGCCATGCGCGCGGCGGCGGTCTTCAGGCCGGAGAAGGAGAAGTCGCAGTCGCGGCGGCCGAGCAGGGCGCGGGGGAGGGGGAAGCGCGAGGCGTCGCCCCCCGCCGCCAGGCGCTCCAGGGCCGGGCCGCCGGGATAGGGCAGGCCCAGGCTGGCGGCGATCTTGTCGAAGGCCTCCCCCGCCGCGTCGTCGATGGTGGAGCCGAGGCGCGCGTAGCGGCCGATCTCCTCGACGGCCAGGAGCTGGCAATGGCCGCCGGAAACCAGCAGCAGCAGGAAGGGATAGGGGGCCGCGCCCTCCAGCCGGGGAGAGACGGCGTGGCCCTCCAGGTGGTTCACCGCCATCAGCGGCAGGCCCCGCGCCATGGCCATGGCCTTGGCGGCGGACAGACCCACCATCACCCCGCCCACGAGACCCGGCCCGGCGGTGGCGGCGATGCCGCTGAGGTCGGCGAATCCGGTCCCGGCCTCGGCCAGGGCCCGCTCGATGATCGTATCCACCACCTCCACATGGGCCCGGGCGGCGATCTCCGGCACCACCCCGCCATAGGGGATGTGGGCGTCGATCTGGCTGGCCACCACCGAGGACAGCACCTCCACCCCGGACGAGCTGAGGCGCACCACGGCCGCGGCGGTCTCGTCGCAGCTGGTCTCCACGCCGAGGACGGTGAGGGTTTGGGTCATGGCCTCATCCACAAAATCCGCTCACCCCGGCGGAAGCCGGGCCCCAGGTTTAAGCCGTCGAGCGCAAGGGCTTCAGAAAAAGCCTGGGTCCCGGCTTTCGCCGGGATGAGCGGGAAAAACAAGGTGGAGGTCGCGTGGGCCGCCGAATGCGCTATAGGCGAGCCCCATGGCTCCTCCCGTCCGCATCGGCGCCCGCGGCTCGCGGCTGTCCCAGGCCCAGTCCCGCACGATCCAGGCGCGCATCGCCGCGGCCCTGGGCGCGGACCCCGCTGTCCCCGCCGAGGTCGAGCGGGTCGCGCCCCTGATCCTGATCACCACCTCCGGCGACCGCATCCAGGACCGACGCCTGCTGGACGAGGGCGGCAAGGGCCTCTTCACCAAGGAGATCGAGGCGGCGCTGGCCACCGGCGAGATCGACGCGGCGGTCCATTCGCTCAAGGACGTGCCCTCTCTCCAGCCGCCGGGACTGGTCCTGGCCGCCCATCCGGAGCGGGAAGACCCCCGCGACGCCTTCTGTAGCCTTGCCTACGGCGGGCTGCAGGCGCTGCCCCAGGGCGCACGCCTCGGCACGGCGAGCCTGCGTCGCCAGGCCCAAAGCCTGCACCGCCGCCCGGACCTGGAGCTGGTGATGATGCGGGGCAACGTCGACACGCGCCTGTCCAAGCTCGCCGGCGGCGAGGCGGACGCGATCCTGCTGGCGCTGGCCGGCCTCAAGCGTCTGGGCCTCGCTGACCATGTCCGCGAGGTTCTCGACCCCGTGGAGGCGCCGCCCGCGCCGGGCCAGGGCGCCCTGGCGATCCAGACCCGGAGCGCGGACGTCGGCGCGGCCTGGCTGGCCGCCCTGCGCCACGAACCGACCATGCTGACCATCGCCGCCGAGCGCGGGGCCCTGGAGGCCCTGGAAGGCTCCTGCCGCACCGCCATCGGCGCCCATGCGGTCCTCAATGGATCGCGCCTGTCCCTCATCGTCGAGGCCCTGACCCCCGACGGCGGGGAGCGTTGGCGGCGGGAGGGCGTGATCGACCTCTCCGGCCGCGCGGAGCCGGAAGCCGCCGCCCACGCCCTCGGCCTAGACCTTGGCCGAGCCATCCGCGACGAGGCGGGCGACCGGCTGCTGCTCGGGCACGACTGAGCCCATGCGCGTCTGGGTGACCCGTGCGGAGCCCGGCGCCTCGGCCACGGCCCGACGGCTGGTCGAGCTTGGACATGAGGCGGTGGTCGCGCCGGTGATCGGCGTGGTCCTCACCCGCGGCGCCACGATCGACCTGTCGGGGATCGGCGCCCTGGCCTTCACCAGCGCCAACGGGGTGGAAGCCTTCGTCACCCTCAGCGCGGAACGCGGGCTGCCGGCCTTCGCCGTGGGCGACGCCACGGCCGAGGCGGCGCTTGCCGCGGGCTTCAACACGGTCGCCTCGGCGGGCGGGGATGTGTCCGCCCTCGCCGCCGCCATCATCGCCCGAAAGGACAAGATCGTGGGCGCGGTTCTGCATCCCTCCCCCCTGAAGCCGGCCGGGGACCTCGTGGGCGCCCTCGCGGCGGCGGGGATCGAGGCGCGGCGGGTCGCGCTCTACGACATCCGCCCGCTGGGGCCGGCCGTTCCGGAGGCGGACGCCGTCCTGGTCCATTCCCCCAGCGCCGCGCGAGCCCTGGCCGCGCTGCTGTCGGCGAAAGAGGCGCCCCGCCTCTCCGTCTTCGCCTTGTCGCAGGCCTGCGCGGCCCCCCTGGCGGGGCTTGGATTTCGCGCCGTGGCCGTCTCGCCATTCCCACGGGAAGACGCCTTGCTTAAGCTGGTTCGTTGACCCGGAACGGTTGCGGCCGCACACAAACGCCATGAGCCCCGCCAGCGAGCCCCCCGCGCCGCCGCTCCCCGGAGCGCCGGACGCCCCCGACCCGCCCCGGCCCCCGGAGCGGGCGAAGAGCCTTTTGAGCCCCACCTTCTGGGTCGGGCTGGTGTTCGGGCTGGTCTGCATCCTCCTCGGCGTCGCCATCGCCGTGTACGGAGCGCGGCTGTTCCCGGTGAAGCCGGCGCCTGCGGCGACGGCTCCCGCCGCGACGAAGGCCGCGGCCCTGCCTCCCCCGCCGGGAACGCGCACGGCCGGCAGCACCCTCTTCGAGCCCGCCCCCGCCGCCCTGCCTGAGGCCGCCGCCGTCTCCCAGCCCGAGGGGGGAGGCGACGTCAGCGCCTTCAACAGCCGCCTCGACCGGATCGAGGCCCAGCACCGGGCGACCGTGAACGCCGCCGCCGCCGCCCTGGCGGTCTCGGCCCTGGCCGACGCGGCGGAGACCTCGCGGCCGTTCGTGCGCGAGGTCGACGCCCTTATCCGTGTCGCCCCCGCCTCGCCGGACCTGCAGGCCCTGCGCGACCTCGCCGCCGTCGGCGCCCCGGCCCGAAGCCTGCTGGTCGCCGAATTCGACACCGCCGCCGCCAGGGCCGCCACCGCGTCGCGCGCGCCGGGCGAGGTGAACGGGCCGCTCGCCCGCATCACCGGCGCCTTCGCGGCCCTGGTCACCATCCGCCGCACCAGCCGCCTTACGGGTACGAGCCCCGACGCCGTCCTGGCGCGGGCCGAGCGGCGGGTGAACGAGGGCGACCTGCAGGCGGCCCTGACCGAACTCGCCGCCCTGCCGCCTTCCGGGCGCGAGGCCATGGCGACCTGGAGCGCCAGCGCCGAGCGGCGCCTGGCCATCGAGCGGCGCATCGGCGCGATCCGATCCCGGGCCCTGGCCGACCTCGCCAAGGCGCAAGGGGCCGGCTGATGGTCCGCGTCGCCCTCGCCGTCCTGGTGCTCGCGGTCCTGGCGGCGGTGACCTTCGCCCTGGCCGGCGATCCGGGGCGGGCCTCGATCGACTGGCTGGGCTGGCGCATCGACATGAGCGCGGCCACGGCCCTGGTTCTGCTGGCCGCGACGGGCCTGGTCTTCACCGCCCTGTGGCGGGCGATCCTGTGGCTGGCCAGCGCCCCCGCCCGCGCCGCCCGCGCCCGCGCCGACGCCCGGCGACGCCAGGCGGCGGACTGCCTGTCCCGCGGCTTCCTGGCCGCCGCCGCCGGGGACGGTTCGGAGGCGCGCCGGCTGGCTCACAGAGCCGGGGAACTCGCCGACGAGATGCCGGCCCTGGTGCGCCTGCTCACCGCCGCCGCCGCCGACGCGGCCGGGGACGAGCCGGCGATGCAGGCCGCCCACACCGCCATGCTGGGCTTTCCGGAGATGCGCCTGGCCGGCCATCGCGGCCTGATGCAGCTGGCGATCCGGCGCGGCGACCGGGAGGAGGCCTCCCGCCACGCCATCGCCGCCTATGGCATGGCCAAGACCGCCCGCTGGGCCTGGCGGGCGGTGCTGGAGCAGAACCTGGAGCGCGGCGACTGGGTCGGGGCCCTGGAGCTGGTCAAGAGCGGCCTCGAGCGCAAGATCGTCACCCCCGTGGCCGCCGAGCGCGCCCGGGCCGCCCTGCTCGCCGCCTCCGCCGCCAGCCTGGAGGCCAGCCCCCAGGCGAACCTGCGCGCCCAGGCCCTCGACTATGCGGTCCAGGCGGCGAAGCTCCGCCCCGGTTTCGCCCCCGGCGTGGCCGTCGCCGCGCGGCTCCTCGCCGCGGATGGCCGCAGCCCCCGGGCGGCGACCCTGATCGAACAGGCCTGGAAGGAGGCGCCGCACCCCGCGCTCGCCCTGGCCTACCGGGACCTGCGCACCGACGAGACCCCCCGCGAGCGCGGAAGGCGCCTGCACGGCCTCGCCGCCCTCAATCCCGGCCATCGCGAGAGCCGGCTGGTGGAGATCGAGGCCGACCTGATGATGGGCGACCTCGCCCACGCCCGCGCCGCCGCCGCCGTGATCGCCCAGGCCGAGCCGCCCACCGCCCGCATCTGCGCCCTGATGGCGCGGCTCGCCCACGCCGCCGGCCTCGCCGACGAGGCCAGGAGCTGGATCGTCCGCGCCCCCGCCGCCCCGCAGGAGGTCGAGTGGTCGGATATCGACCCGCAGGGGCGCGCCTTCGCCTACGCCCCGGCCGACTGGGCGCGGCTGGTCTCGACCTATGCCGAGGGCGGGGAGCTGATCCATCCGCGCTTCGAGCGCCGCGAGCCGGTGATGACCGAGCTGCCGGACCTGCCGGTGACCTACCAGACCTCCGTCCCGTTCCTCACCGCCGCCGAGACCGGCGCCTTCGCCATGCTGCGTCCCGACGACCCCGGACCGGACGCGGAGATGTGGGGCGACCCCCTCGCCGAGGACGACGGAGGGGCGCCTCGCTGAGCATCGCTTGGCAAGCGGGCCGGTCGCCGGTAAACAGGCGCCCTCTTGGGACCCCAAGGGCCGCCTTAGCTCAGCCGGTAGAGCGACGCATTCGTAATGCGTAGGTCAGGTGTTCGAGTCACCTAGGCGGCACCACCCCTTCCAGCAGCATATCGACGACTGATGGGCTTTACGGCGCTCAAGGTTGGTCGCCATTTGGGTCCAAGCTGGGTGTGGTTTCCGAAAGGAACGGACACCCCCTCCATGTCAGCTATGGACTCTAAGTTCACATTTGGACTTCTGTCTTCGCGCTCTAAGGCACTGTAGACGCCGTTCCCGTCGTGACGGGGCGCAATGCAGCTGGCTTCCAACGCTTAGCGCTTGAAAAGGCGCGGCCCAGAAACGAGAGTGTTGAGCGGGGGTGATCCTCCCCCGAATAAGTGGACGGGGTTAAGCCGCTCTACGCTCGGCCTCGGCTGGGCTGATGTAGCCCAGGGCTGAGTGCAGGCGGCGGGGATTGTAGAAGCCCTCGATGTATCCGAACAGATCGCGCCGGGCCTCGTCCCTGGT
>CANJID010000022.1 GCA_947474395.1 Caulobacterales bacterium | reverse complement strand
CTTGGCCAGGATGGTGATGCCGCGCTCGCGCTCCTGGTCGTTGGAGTCCATGGCCCGCTCGACGTGGGCCTCGTTGGCGCGGAAGGCGCCGGACTGGGCGAGCAGCTGGTCCACCAGCGTGGTCTTGCCGTGGTCGACGTGGGCGATGATGGCGATGTTTCGAAGCGACATGGGTGCAGGGCTCGGGCGCGGGCGTCCGGGAAGCGGGACGGCGATGTGTCGGAAAGCGGGGGCCTTGTAGGCGAGATTTCGCAGTTGCGAAAGGTGGGGCGGCGTCACGGGCGCCGCAAACCCACCGGGCGCATGCGCCGCACCCCGGCCGTGGCCCCCTCCCCGCGTTCAGATTGCGTTCAGGCGGGGGCTTCGAAGCTGACGGACAGGCTCACGGAGCGATCCGGCGGGCCGTGCGTTTTAACCAAGTCCGCGCAGCAACCTCAGGAGGAAGCCATGCGCAAGATCCTGACCGGCGGCCTCGCCGCCCTTACCCTGATCGGCACGATCGCCGCCGCCACCGACGCCGGGGCCGCCTCCCGTAGAGGCGATTACCGCCGCGACAATTCCGGTTCCGCCATCGCCGCCGGCGCCCTTGGCCTCGCCCTCGGGGCGGCCCTCGCCGGGAATGGCTCGGTCTATTACGGCTCGCCGTACTACGGGTCGAGCTACCGGCCCTATTACCGGGACCGCTACTACGACCGGCGCTACTACGCCCCGCGGAGCTACTAACGCACCTGCGAGTCCTGGCGCTGGGACCCGTATTACCGCCGCAACGTCCTGGTCCGGTACGCCTGCTAGCAGGCCAGCCTAGGGTGCGGGGGTCGTGGCCACAGTCTCGTTGTAGACAGGCTCGGCCTCCTGCACCGGCTCCGCATCCGGGACCGGCAGGAGGCCGAACGGGTTGGGCCGCCCCAGGGCCGCGCGGTCGGCGAGGATCAGGGCCGCGACGTCCGGATGGGACATCAGCCGGTTCACCGTCACCGCCGTATTGGCCCGGTCCGAGCTGAAGGCCGGAAGCACCGTGTCGGCCTGGTTCCTCTGCCCGCGCTGGAAGGCGACCACCATCGGGACCCCGCCCCTCTCCAGGATGAGCGGGCTGCCCGAGGCGCCCGGCCGGTTGGCGCAGTCGTTCAGGGCGGCGTGGTCGGCGGTCACCGAATAGATACGGCAGCCCACGTGGGCCTGCAGGCCGGCGAGGTCGCCGGGCCAGCCCGCCGTCTGCAGCTCGAACTCGGCGAGGCCCCGCTCGGGACCTCCGTCCAGATAGAACCAGCCGATGTCCTCGCGGGCGCCGACGCATTCGCCCAGGCGCACCAGGGCCCAGTCATCCACCCCGCCGTTAGCCCGGCTGCCCCAGGCCACCGGCACGCCGGGAATCCTCAGGGCGGGGTTCGAGGCGGTCGCGAAACTGGCCTCCACCCTCGGCCCGGCGATCGCAACCCGCTCGGGGGATACGGTCTGGCCGAACACGGCGTGGAAGTTTGTGACCAGGAGGCAGGGCGAGACCATGAATCCGGTCCCCCGCTGACGCAGCATCCGCCCGTCGTCGAGGGGAGTCTGCTCCAGGGTGTTGACCTTAGCGATGGGGGCGTAGACCCGCGCAGGGCCCTCCGCCGCCTTGACCAGGACGCGCGGATCGGCCCCGTCGGCGGCGAACACATTGGCCCGCGCGGCCACCGGCCCCATCAGGGCCAGGGCGACCACGATCGGGCCGACCAGACGTTTCCTTCCCTGGCGCATGTTGTCTCCGCGCCTCTAACTGCGCGAAGCATAAGCCGAATTTCCAAGGAATTAAACGACTGATTAGATCAGTAGGCGGATCATTGGACCCGTGGTCTACCCCGGGTCCAATTCGTCAGTGTACCTTCGCTTTTCCGATCATGAGACCGTCGGCGTTTGCGGTGACCTCGATCACCGAGCCGTCGGCCAGATCGCCCGCCAGGAGCTTCCTGGCGATAGGGTCGACCAGCTCCTTCTGGATCACCCGCTTCAGGGGCCGGGCGCCGTAGACCGGGTCGTAGCCCCGCTCACCGAGCCAGTGCAGGGCGGCGGCGTCCAGGCTGATGGCCATGCGCCGGTCGGTCAGTCGATCCTCGAACCGCTTCAGCTGGATGGTGACGATGGAGTCCATCTGTTCGCGGCCCAGGCGCGAGAACAGGATGATCTCGTCGATCCGGTTCAGGAACTCGGGCCGGAAGTGGCGGCGCACCGCCTCCATCACCATGGGGCGGACGGCTTCCACGCTGTCCCCCTCCCCCTGCCCCGCCAGATATTCGGAGCCCAGGTTGGAGGTCATGATGATGATGGTGTTGCGGAAGTCGACCGTGCGGCCCTGGCCGTCGGTCAACCGTCCGTCGTCGAGCACCTGCAGCAGCACGTTGAAGACGTCCGGGTGGGCCTTCTCCACCTCGTCGAACAGCACGACCTGGTAGGGACGCCGACGCACGCTCTCGGTCAGGGCCCCGCCCTCGTCATAGCCGACGTAGCCGGGAGGCGCGCCGATCAGGCGGCTTACCGAGTGCTTCTCCATGTACTCGGACATGTCCATCCGGGTGATCGCCGTCTCGTCGGCGAACATGAATTCGGCGAGCGCCTTGGTCAGCTCGGTCTTGCCCACGCCCGTGGGGCCCAGGAACAGGAAGGAGCCGATCGGGCGGTTGGGGTCCTGCAGGCCGGCGCGAGCCCGGCGCACCGCATCGGCCACGGCGACCAGGGCTTCCTCCTGGCCGACCACGCGCTTGCGCAGCTGGTCCTCCATCTGCAGCAGCTTCTCGCGCTCGCCTTCCAGCATCTTCTCGACCGGCACCCCGGTCCAGCGGGAGACCACGGCGGCGATCTGTTCGGCGTCCACGACTTCGGGGGACATCTGGTCCTTGGCCGACTCCTCGGCCTCGGCCAGGCGCTTTTCCATGACCGGGATCTGGCCGTAGAGGATCTCTGAAGCTCGGCCGAGGTCGCCCCGGCGCTGGGCCTGCTCCAGCTCCATGCGCAGGCGGTCGAGCTGCTCGCGAGCCTGGGCGGCGGAGCCGAGCTTGTCCTTCTCCGCCTTCCAGCGGGCGGTGAACGTCCCGGACTGGGATTCCAGCTCGGCGACCTCGGTCTCCAGGGTTTCCAGCCGGGCCTTGGACGCGGCGTCGTTTTCCTTCCTCAGGGCCTCGCGCTCGATCTTCAGCTGCACGATGCGGCGGTCGATCTCGTCGAGCTCCTCGGGCTTGCTATCCACCGCCATGCGCACGCGGCTGGCGGCCTCGTCCATGAGGTCGATGGCCTTGTCGGGCAGGAAGCGATCGGTGATGTAGCGGTTGGAGAGGGTCGCGGCGGCCACGATGGCTGCGTCGGCGATGCGCACCCCGTGGTGGACCTCGTACTTCTCCTTCAGGCCGCGCAGGATCGAGACGGTGTCCTCCACCGTCGGCTCGCCCACGAACACGGGCTGGAACCGGCGGGCGAGCGCGGCGTCCTTCTCCACGTGCTTGCGGTACTCGTCGAGGGTGGTGGCGCCGACACAATGTAGCTCGCCGCGCGCCAGCGCCGGTTTCAGCAAGTTGGAGGCGTCCATCGCCCCTTCCGTCTTCCCCGCACCCACCAGAGTGTGCATCTCGTCGATGAAGAGGATGATCCCGCCTTCCGCGGCCGTGGTCTCGTTGAGCACGGCCTTCAGGCGCTCCTCGAACTCGCCGCGGTACTTCGCCCCGGCGATCAGGGAGCCCATGTCGAGGGCCATGAGCTTCTTGTCCTTCAGGCTCTCGGGCACGTCGCCGTTGACGATGCGCAGGGCCAGGCCCTCGACGATGGCGGTCTTGCCGACGCCGGGCTCGCCGATCAGGACGGGGTTGTTCTTGGTGCGGCGGGCCAGGACCTGGATGGTGCGGCGAATCTCCTCGTCGCGGCCGATCACCGGGTCGAGCTTGCCGTCGCGGGCGGCCTGGGTCAGGTCGCGGGCGTAGCGCTTGAGGGCGTCGTAGCCCTCTTCGGCGGAGGCGGAGTCGGCCGTGCGGCCCTGGCGGACAGCGGCGGCCGCGTCGTCCAGCCCCTTCGCGGTGACCCCGGCCTTCTTCAGGGCCTCGGCCGCGCCGCCGCCTTCCTTGGCGATAGCGGCGAGCAGGCGCTCGGTGGTGACGAAGCTGTCGCCGGCCTTCTTGGCGTCCGCTTCGGCCGCGGTGAACACGCTGGCGGTCTCGGGCTTGAGGTAGAGCTGGCCGGAGCCGCCCTCCACCTTCGGCGTCTTGTCGAGCAGGCTTTCCGTTTCGGTCACGGCCTGGTCGGGCCGGCCGCCGGCTTGGCTGATGAGCGTGCGGGCGAGCCCGTCCTTCTCGTCGAGCAGCACCTTGAGCAGGTGCTCCGGGGCGAGCTGCTGGTGGCGACGGGACAGGGCCAGGCCCTGGGCGGCCTGGACGGCCTGTTTGGCGCGGTCGGAATAGATCTCGAGATTCATGCATCCCCTCGTGAGGCGGAACACCGACGCTCGCCTTGATGCAGCACAACCGTCGGCGAGGCGGATGTGGGTGTGACTGAATAGCAACACAAGAGCCAGCCGCCGTTCATATGCGGCGGCCCATCCTGTGCGGCGTGGAAAGCACAGGACCGGGTAACCGGAACTCAACACCGACCTGTCATAGAAACCAGGACGGCTCCGTTGCGTTCAAGGAATATGGACGTGGGATTGCTGGATAGATCATCGAAGACTCGGAAGCGCCCCAAGGGGATGCTGGCCATGGGGTGGGCGTGCTTCGAGTGCGCCTACACCGGCCGCACCGAACATGCGCCGACATCCGCCGACTTCCCCGACAGCGTTGTCCGCCGCACCAGCTTCATCGCCGGGGGCGCCCGCGACTGGCGCATCTCGGCCCTGGTCACCCCCCGCGCCAAGCCCGCCCCCTGGAAGATTGTGGTGATCACCGGCGCGCCGTCGTGGGCGGAGTACTGGGCGCCGACCATGGCCGCCCTGCCGCAGGACCGCGAGATGATCGTGGTCGACCGTCCGGGATACGCCGCATCCGAGCCGGCCGACTGCGTGCCGGACATCCGCGTGCAGGCCGAGGCCCTGGCGCCCCTGCTGAAGGCCGCGCCGGGCCAGAAGATCCTGCTGGTCGGCCAGTCCTACGGGGCGGCCATCGCCACCCTGATGGCGGCGGCCCAGCCCTACCGCGTCTCTTCGCTGGTCCTGCTGTCCGGCTACTTCTCCGAAGCCGGGCCGACCGCCAAGTGGCTGCTGGACGTGGGCTCCAAGGCCTCGGCCGTCCTGCCCCGCGATCTGCGTCATGCCGTGACCGAGGTCCTCGGCCAGCCCGCCCAACTCGCCCTGGCCAAGCGCGCCATGGCCAGGCTGCGGATGCCAATTCACATGGTCCACGGGGACAAGGACGACTTCGCCCCCCTGGAAGCGGCCGAGCGGCTGGCCCGCGAAGGGCGGCCGCACAAGCCGGTCCGCTTTGAGACCATCCCCGAGGGCAACCACTTCCTCAACGACGGGCCGGCCGAGACCCTGGTCGCCGCCCTGGAGGCCTGCATCCCGCAGACCCCTGTCGCCAAGCCCCTCGCCCCGTGGCTGTGGCCGACGATCAAGGGCGCGGCCGAAGGCCTGATGGCCGCCGCCGCGGGCCTGGCGCCCCGGCCGCAGCCCCAGCCGGTCCTCGCCCGCGTCCGACGAAGACCCGGCCGCCCGCTGGAATAGGGGCTCCACGACGGCCAGAATAAAGAAAGACCCCCCGGCGTCGCCGCCGGGAGGTCTTCGATTACGCGACGCTTACTGGAACGCTTACGCTTACTAAAACCTGCCGCTGATTTAGCGGGCGACCTGCAGCTTCTCGGCCATGGCCGTGGCGCGGGCGCTGAGCGGGCTCATGCTGTCCTTCACCGTGGCGGAGACGATGTCCGAGGTGCGGTTCATCTCGACCATGAAGGTTTCCATGTAGGACTTGGCGTAGGTGGTTTGCAGCTCGATGACTTCCTGCAGGCTGCGCGCCGAACCCAGGGCCTGGGCCTGGGCGACGAAGCCCTCGACGGCCGACTTGGAGTAGGCGGCGCTCTGAGCGCCCAGGGCCTCGGCGCCCTTGGCGGCGATGGTCACGCTGGTGGTCAGGGCTTCCATATTGCTCTTGCCCTGGGCCGACGCGTCCTGGATGGCGGCGAGGGACTTTTCCATGCCGTCCTTGAAGGCGGCGGGCATGGCGGCGGTGAATTGTTCGAACTGAGCTTGAGCGGCCTTGGCCATGAGAATTCTCCGGGTTGATCCGGCGAATGCCGGCGGGCTTATGCTGCGGTGCAACATATATGCAGCGCCCTTATGACCGTTCGATTAAGGGTCGGCAAGCGCAAAATGTTGCGCTGCAACATTTTGTCCCAATCGCCGCTTCGGATATCACCGCCGGGAAGCTCGAGGAACGCGCATGGGCATGCTTGTGGATGGGGTCTGGCAAGTGGAGGATCCCGAGGCCGAGATCGGCGCGGGCGGCGACTTCAAGCGGATCCAGAGCGTCTACCGCGACCGCGTCACCGCCGACGGAGCCTCCGGCTTCAAGGCCGAGGCCGGGCGCTATCACCTCTACGCCGCCTGGGTCTGCCCCTGGGCCCATCGCACCGCGATCTTTCGTGTGCTGAAGGGGCTCGAGGACGCCATCAGCATCTCCTTCGCCCTGCCGGACGAGGGCTGGACCTATGGCGAGGACCCCGCCTATCCCGACTGCATCCCCGACACGGTCAACGGCTTCAAACACCTCTACGAGGCCTACACGGCCTCCGACCCCCGCTACACCGGCAAGGTGACCGTGCCGACCCTGTGGGACAAGCAGACGGGGAGGGTGGTGAACAACGAATCCTCCGAGATCATCCGGATGCTGAACTCGGCGTTCGCGGGCGTCGCCCGGAGCGACACCGACTATTACCCTGAAAGCCTGCGCCCAGAGATCGATGCGGTGAACGCGCTGGTCTACGAGAAGGTCAACAACGGGGTGTACCGGGCCGGCTTCGCCCGCACCCAGGCCGCCTACGAGGAAGCCTACGACGGCCTGTTCGCGGCCCTGGACGAGTTGGAGGCGCGGCTGGCCCGCCACCGCTACCTGGTTGGGAGCGTGCAGACCGAGGCGGACTGGCGCCTCTTCCCCACCCTGGTGCGCTTCGACCTCGCCTACTTCCCGCTGTTCAAGTGCAACCGCCAGCGGATCGCCGACTTCCCCAACCTGTCCAACTACATGCGCGACCTCTACGCCACGCCGGGGATCGCCGGGACGGTCAAGCCGCGCCACTACCAGCTCGGCTACTACTCCCTGAGACAGGTGAACCCGCACGGGATCGTCCCCAAGGGCATGCCCATCGATTACGCGGGCGCCCACGATCGCGACAGGTTCGCCTGACGAAGCGCGTTTACAGGCTAGTGACCTTGGCCTCGCCCGCCTGAGGCCCTAAGAGTGCACTCATTCGCAATCGCACCCGACGTCTGGGAGGACGCCCTTGATGCTCCGCACCGCTCTCGCCACCACCCTCAGCTTCGCGCTTATCGCTTCCGCCGGGGCCGCCCTGGCCGGCGCGCCCGCCGCTCCCCCGGTCAAGGACCCGAAGGCCGCCCCCGCCGGCGCCTACAAGCTCGACGAAAACCACATCGGCGTGGTCGCCCGTGTGCCGCACTCGAACGGCACCTCCTACTCGATCTTCCGCTTCGACAAGGCGCACGGCACTCTCAACTACGACGCCGCCGCCCCCGCCAACATCAAGCTGGACGTCACGGTGGAGCCGGGCTCCATCAACTCCAACGTCGCGGGCTTCGCCACCACCATCTCGGGTGATCGCTTCCTGAAGTCGGCCACCTTCGCCACGGCCCAGTTCGTCTCGACCGGCGTCCAGGCCTCCGGCACGCACGCCACCATCAACGGCAACCTGACGTTCATGGGCCAGACCAAGCCCGCGACCATCAACGCCGACCTCGTGGCCGTCGGCCGCAGCCAGGGCGGCAAGTCGGTGATCGGCTTCACCGGCTCGCTGAAGTTCAAGCGCTCCGACTTCGGCTTCACCGCCATGGTCGGCCCGATCGGCGACGACATCGAGGTTCTGCTCGACGGCGAATTCGGCCAGCTCTAGGTCGGCCAAACCGCAGGTGGAGACTTCCCGGATGTTCCGCGCCGTCTTCACCGGGGCGTTTATCTTCGCGCTCATGGCGGCTCCCGCCATGGGCGCGGCTCCGGCGTTCAAGGGGCCCGACAAGAATCCGGCCGCGGCGGCGGCCGGGACCTACAAGCTCGACCGCGGCCACTCCAGCGTCACGGTCAAGGTCAGCCACCAGGGCCTGTCGGACTACAGCTTCCGCTTCGCCAGGTTCGACGCGTCCTACGACTACGATCCGAAGCGGCCCTCGGCGACGCGCGTCACGGTGACCCTGGATCCGGCTTCCCTCGACGCCGGGGACAAGAGCTTCGAAGAGAACCTGCGCGAACCCGCCTATTTCAACACCGCCCAGTTCACCGAAGTGAAGTTCGCCTCCACCGCCATCCGGCGGCAGAAGGGGACCAACAAGGGGACCATGACCGGCGACCTGACCTGGATGGGCGTGACCCGGCCGGTCACCTTCGCGGTGATCTACAACGGCTCGGCCATGTCGTTTAACCGGGCCAAGATGGGCTTTTCCGCCACCACCACCCTCACCCGCTCCGAGTGGGGGATCAAAACCCTGCTGCCGTCGGTCGCCGACAAGGTGGCGGTCTCCATCGAAGCCGAATTCGCCAAGAGCTGAGCCCCGTGAACCCATCCCCCCAGCGCTACTCGACGGTCGCGATCCTGCTGCACTGGGCGATCGCGGCCCTGATCCTCTACAATATCTGGCTGGGCTGGCGGTATTCCGGCGACAAGTCCGCCGTGGGCCTGCTCCGCCACGCGCCCCTGATCGGCGACGCCCTGGCCAAGGTCCCGACCAAGGGCCTGGCCCAGTACAATGTCCTGCAGCTGCACAAGTCGGTGGGGATCACTATCCTGGGCTTGACCCTGCTCCGCTTCGCCTGGCGGCTGGTCAAGCGCCCGCCCGAGGAGGTCTCCGGCATGCCCGCCTGGCAGGCGATCGCCGCCAAGCTCACGCACTGGGGCTTCTACGCGATCATGATCGGCCTGCCGCTGACGGGGTGGATCATGGTCTCGGCCAGCACCACCAACATCCCGACCGTGCTGTTCAAGCACGTGCCGTTCCCGCACCTCGGCTTCATCCACGACATGGCCAGGGAGAGCCGCAAGGCCATCGACGGAACGACCACCGACCTGCACTACCGCCTCGTCAACTTGACCTATGTGCTGCTGGTGTTGCACGTGGGCGCCGCGCTTCAGCACCAGTTCATCAAGCGGGACGGAGTCTTGTGGCGAATGTTGCCCTTGCCGTTCCTGCGTCCTCGATAAGTTTTCCCGGAGGTCCGATGCGTTCCCTGATCTCGCTGGCCATCGCCGCCAGCCTCGCCGCCGCCGCTCCGGCGGTGGTCCTCGCCGCGGCCAAGACCGCGCCCGCCAAGGCCGCCGCCCCCGCTAAGGGCGCCGTCGCCGCCTGGACCGTGGACAAGGCCGCCTCCAAGCTCGGCTTCAAGAGCTCGTTCAACGGCGAGGCCTTCGAGGGCAGCTTCAAGCGCTGGGACGCGACCATCGCCTTCGACCCCAAGAACCTGGCCGCCTCCAAGGTCACGGTGACCGTGGACACCGGCTCGGCCGTCAGCGGCGACGACACCCGCGACGAGTCCCTGCCCACCGACGAATGGTTCAACGCCGCCAAGTTCCCCCGCGCCACCTACACCACCTCCGCGTTCAAGGACCTCGGCGGCGGCAAGTTCATGGCTGAGGGCGTCCTGGCCATCAAAGGCGTGAGCAAGCCGGCCACCCTGAACTTCACCCTGGCCATCCAGGGCGACGTCGCCCGGGTCAACGGCACGGCGACGGTGATGCGCAACGCCTACGGCGTCGGCCAGGGCCAGTTCGCCGCCGCCGACACCATCCCCTACAGCGTGACCGTACCGGTCGCCCTCGTGGCGCGCCGAGCCAAGTAGGCGGGATCGGGAAACCGAAGGAGGCGGCCATGGGAAGGCGCCTCGGGCTCCTGGGCGCGCTCGTCGCCATGACCTTCGCCGCCGGTTGCGGCGAGCGGGAGCCCGCATCCGCCGCCAAGCCCTCCGCGAACCCGGGGCCCGCCGAGGCCGCCGTCCCGCAAGGCCCGCCCGCCTATGCCCAGGTCTTCCCCGGCGCCGCCGTCT
Organism: Caulobacterales bacterium; assembly: GCA_947474395.1. Classification (GTDB taxonomy): domain Bacteria; phylum Pseudomonadota; class Alphaproteobacteria; order Caulobacterales; family Caulobacteraceae; genus CANJID01. The sequence continues at coordinate 44,369 of CANJID010000022.1, read as the reverse complement.
CCAGCCGCGTGACCGGGACCAACGGCGGCGGCGTGGGCGGCATGGTCGCCTACACCACCAAGGCCTCCCCCGAGGAGGTGCTGGACTTCTACCGCAAGGCGGCCAAGGCGGCGGGGCTGGCCGCCACCGCCGACACCCTCGACGGGCAGCTCCACACCTTCGTGGCGGGCGCGCCCGGCGGCGGCGAGGCCATGAGCGTCAGCATCGTTCCGAATCCCGGCGGCGGCTCCCTGGTGCAGCTCATCTACGGCTGACGCACGGGGAGTTACTCTGCCGGACAAGGTTAATATTCAACAGCCGCACTAATAGTAACCATTTCGATGGGGGCGGAAGTTGAATCGAATACCGTACCCCCTGATCCCCGCGTAACAGGGCAGCCCAAGGTCCAGCATTCCGCTTTCGATGTGAAGGCGGCTGGATGTGGGAACTCTGGGGCGCTCCTATGTCTTACACCGCCACTCAGCTGAAGACGTTCTATACCAACCTGCACATGGGCAAGGTTCCCAGCGCGGTGCAGCAGCTGGCGTTCGAGGGCTATGCGGCCCAGAACCAGACGGGCGGCCTGACCGACGCCCAGACCTTGAAGATCGTCACCGACACCGGCGACAACGACACGGCCGTGGCGGTCCTGACCTACCAGTTCTTCACCGGCAAGATCCCCAGCGCGGCTGGGATGGACTACCTGGTGGACTCGGCGGGCAACACCTCGGACCTGAACGACGCCTACTACGCCAACTTCAACCTCGAGAACCGCTACATCAACTTCGCCTCCAACCTCGGCATCGCCGGGGAAGGCGCGGCGGCGTTCGCGGCCTCCTACGGCCCCCTGACCTTCGACCAGACGGTCGACCTGGCCTACGAGAAGATCATCGGCTCTTCCTTCGCGACGCAGGCGGGCATCGACGCCACCGCCTCCAAGGCCAACATCAAGGGCCGGCTGGCCTACTTCCAGGCCCTCGCCAACGCCAACTTCCCGAGCGCCAACGCGGCGACCAAGGACCTGGCGGTGAAGGCCGGGGTGATCGGCTACATCATGGCCGAGGCGATGAAGGCCGACATCGGCGTCTACGCCATCGGCGCCAACGCCTTCATGGCGGACCTGGCCCTGGACGGCGCGGCCACCTTCGCCACCGACCTTGTGGCCTCCTACTCGGTGCCCGCGTCGAGCGCGGCCCTGGCCAAGAGCTTCACCCTGACCGCCGCCAACGACATCGGCGCGAACTTCGCGGGCAGCTCGGGGGACGACACTTTCTACGCCGACCTGACCGGGACCAACCAGCAGACCCTGAACAACGGCGACATCATCACCGGCGGCAGCGGCGGGATGGACACCCTGATCGCCACCATCAAGACCGATGTCACCCCGGCGGGCCTGGCGGGCATCGACGTGGTCATGGTCACCAACGTCGACGACGGCGTGGGCGGCGGACCCGACCTGAACCTGACCAACGCCGCCGACATCGTCTCGGTGCGCACCGGCAGCAACGCCGATCCCAACGGCATCTCCATCACCAACATCGCCAACGCGGTGAAGGACTTCCAGGTCTCCAACAACAGCACCGCCGTCACCTTCCAGGTGAAGGCCTCGGCCCTGGCCGGGACCGACGACAGCGCGGTCCTGACCGTGGACAGCGTCACCGGCGGCTTCGTGACCATCGGCTCCGGCGCGGCGGGCTCCGGCTACGAGACCCTCGAGGTCAAGAGCGTCGGCGGGACCGCCAACGTCCTGGGCGCCGTCATCGACGGCGCGTCGGACAAGCTGACCGCGTTCAAGTTCTCGGGCGATCAGGACCTGACCATCACCGGGTCCTTCGACGCCATCGTGAAGACCTTCGACGCCAGCGCCATGAAGGGCGACCTGAAGCTCAACCTGGGCGCGGCCGCCGTCGTCACCGCGACGGGCGGCGAGGGCGACGACACCTTCGACTTCGGCGGCAGCTACGTCGGCGGGGCCAGCGGGGCGAGCCGGGACACCGTCAACGGCGGGGACGGCGTCGACACCGTCGCCCTGACCTCGGCGACGGCCACGGCCCTTTCCGGGAACCAGGCAAACGTCACCAACGTCGAGCGCCTGCTGATCACTGACGCCCTCGGCGCCAACCTCGACACCACCCTGTTCGCGGGCGTCACCGAGGTCGCCTTCGCCTCCACCGCCAACGGCTTCACCGTCCTCATCGACAGCGGCGACACGGCCAGCTTCCTCGCCAGTACGGTCGGCCCCATCCTGACGGTCAGCGGCTTCGCCCTGAACGACACGGCCGCGGTGAAGATCGGGGCCAACCAGAACCTGGCCTTCCTGCAGACCACCGGGATCGAGACCCTCACCGTCCATACCGACGGCGTGAACGTCTTCACGGTGGCCATGACCGCGACGGCGGCGGCCGAGACGTTGAAGATCACCGGTTCGGGCGCCCTCACCATGGGCGGCTCCACCTTCGACGTTCTGGACGCCTCAGGCATGGACGCCGGCGGGTCCCTGTTCATGGCGGTAGCCTTGGCCACAGCCGTCGCCGTCACCGGCAGCGCCGGCAATGACCAGCTCGCCGGCAGCAACTTCGCCGACATCCTGGTGGCCGGCGCGGGCGACGACACCATCTACGGCCTCAACGGGATCGACCTGATCGACCTTGGCGGCGGCGGCAAGGACATCGTCGTCCTCGCCACCACCATCAGCGAATTCGACCGGGACAACATCGCCGGCTTCACGGTCGGGACCGGAGCGGACGCCGATACGGTCCAGATCGCCAGCGCTCTCACCTCGGCGGGCACCTTGTCGACCGCCAATCCGGTGTTCCAGGACGTCGCCACGGCGCCGGGCGCGCCTGTCGCCTTCACCACCGGGACGGCCGACGTGCTGGAGTTCTCGTTCAACCTGGCCGGCGCGGGCCTCGCCGGCTCGGGAGACGGAACCGCGCTGCTCGCCGCCCTCGGCCAGCCGATCACCGTCGCCGCCAACACCCACCAGGGCTACATCATCGCCTACCAGGGCGGGAATGCTTACCTCTACTACGCTGCGGACGTGGTCACCGCGAACAGCACCTTGGCGGCCAACGAGATCCATCTCGTGGGGACTTTCAGCGGGGTCGCCGTCGGCGGCTTCGAGGCCTCGAACATCGACCTGCTCTAAGAACCAGCAAGGCTCGATTTCGGAAGAGCAGGAGGCGGCGTCGTGAGGCGCCGCCTCTTCTCTATTTCGCGTTGCGAATGATGCATTCGCAGGCAATCGCCGTTCAAAATTCCACTGTCACGCTTATTTTCGGACTGCCGATTACACGCATCAGGGTGAATGCCGTTGGCCTGGGCTTAAGGTTAAGCAAAGGTTAATCCGGGTGTCTGGCCCTTTCCGCGTTTTCGCGTGGAAGGCGACTGGACGAGGGACATTCCTGGGGCGAACCGATGCCGTACACTGCCGCGCAACTCAATACGTTTTACACCAACCTTCACCTGGGCAAGGTCCCGGGCGCAGCTGACCTGCTGAAGCTCGACGGCTACGCGCTGCAGAACCAGGGCGGTGGTCTCACCGACGCCCAGACCCTGAAGCTGGTGGCCGACACCGGCGACACGGACACCGCCGTCGCGGTCCTGACCTACCAGTTCTTCACCGGCTCGATCCCCAGCGCGGCGGGTCTGGCCTACCTGGTCAACTCGGCGGGCAACACCACCGACCTGAACGACGCCTACTACCAGGGCTTCAACCTCGAGAACCGCTACATCAACTTCGCCTCCAACCTCGGCATCGCCGGGGCGGGCGCCGCGGCCTTCGCCGCCGCCTACGGCTCCATCACCTTCGACCAGGCGGTCGACCTGGCCTACGACAAGATCGTCGGCTCCTCCTTCGCCTCCGGGGTCAGCATCAACCCCGCCGCCGCCAAGGCCGACATCAAGGGCCGGCTGGCCTACTTCACCGCCCTCGCCAACGCCAACTTCCCGGGCGCCAGCGCGGCGACCAAGGACCTGGCCATCAAGGCCGGCATGATCGGCTACATCATGGCCGAGGCGATGAAGGCCGACGTCGGCGTCTACGCCGCCGGCGCCAACGCCTTCATGACCGACCTGATGCTGGACGGTTCGGCGAACTTCGCGGTCGACCTGATCCCGGTCTACGGCGTGCCGGCGAGCACGGCGGGCCTGGCCAAGACCTTCCAGCTGACCAACGGCATCGACATCGGCGCGGCCTTCGCCGGCGCGGGCGGGGACGACATCTTCTTCGCCGACCTCGACGCCCTGGGGAACCAGACCCTGAACGGGATCGACTCCCTCGACGGCGGCGGCGGGACCAACACCCTGATCGCCACCCTGAAGGCCGACGTCAGCCCGGCGGGCCTGGCCAACATGCAGATCATCCAGGTCTCCAACATCGCCAACGGCGTCGGCGGCAACTCGCCTGACCTGAACCTGCTCAACGCCACCGGCGTGACCACGATCAAGACCGGCAGCAACGCCGATCCGGACGGCATCGTCATCTCCAACATCCCGACGGCGGTGAAGGACTACCAGATCTCCAACAACGCCGGCCCCGTCACCTTCCAGGTCGACGCCTCGGCGCTGAGCGGGACGGACGAAGCCACGGTGCTGGGCCTCAGCGGCGTCACCGCCGGCGCCGTCACCATCGGTTCGGGGGCGGTCGGCTCCGGCTACAAGACCATCACGGTCAACAGCGTCGGCTCCGATCCCAACACCCTGACCACCCTGACCGACGGCGCGTCCGACAAGCTGACGACGATCAAGTTCTCGGGCACGCAGAACCTGACCATCACCAACGTCTTCGACACAACGGTGAAGACCGTCGACGGCACGGGCTTCAAGGGGATGCTGAACCTGAACCTCTCGGCCGCCTCGGTCTTGACCGTGACCGGCGGAGACGGGGACGACACCTTCAACTTCGGGGCCAGCTACGTCGGCGGCTCCACCGGCGCGACGCGGGACACCGTGGACGGCGGCAAGGGGATGGACACCATCGCCACCACCCACGCCATTCTCGGCGGCCTGACCACGGCCCAGGCCAACGTCACCAACGTCGAGCGGCTCCTGGTCACCGACAACGCGAACACCGCCTTCGACTCGACCCTGTTCGCCGGCGTCACCGAGATCGCCTTCGCCAACGGCAGCGGTGCGGTCGTCACGGTCGATAGCGGCGACACCATCAGCATGCTGGCCGGCAGCGGCTTCGCCCCGAACCCGACCATCGCCGGCTTCGGCTTGGCCGATACCCTGACCTACAAGCTGGCCAGCGGAATCAGCATGGCGGGCTCGATCTTCGGCAGCACCGGAGTGGAAATCCTGACGGTGACCAGCACCGGCTTGGCGGGGACGACCAACAACTTCGGCCAGATCACCATGGCGCCGACCCTGGCCGCGGAAACGGTGAAGTTCACCGGCGCGGCGAGCATGACCGCCGGCGGCGCGATCACCGCCGACATCATCGACGCTTCCGGCCTGACCGGAACGGCGGCCCTGACCATGAGCGCGGCCACCATCGCGGTGAACGGCGCGGCCATCTCGGGCAGCGCCGGCGCCGACACCCTCCTCGGCAGCACCCAGGCCGACCTGATCATCGGCGGCGGCGGCAACGACAAGATCACCGGCGGCGCCGGGGCCGACCAGATCGACATCAGCGCCGGGGGTTCGGTCACCATCACCCTGACCGGCATCCTGGCCCAGGCCGACGGCGACAAGATCAGCGGCTTCCTCGCCGGAACCGGCGCGGGCGTCGACAAGGTGACGGTGAACGCCGCCGACACCTCCGCCGCCACCCTGGCCACCTCCGACCCCGCCGTTCAGCAGGTCCTGGTCGCTCCGGCAGCGCCGACTCTCTTCACCACCACCACCGCGGACGTGCTGGAGTTGGCCTTCAACCTGTCGGGCAACAACGTCGCCGGCACCGACCTGGACAACTTCACCGACGGCACGGGGCTGCTCGCCGCCCTCGGGCAGCTCATCAACGTCCAGACCAACGGCGACAAGGGCTTCATCGTCGCCTACCAGGGTGGAAACGCCTACCTCTACTACGCCGAAGACGCCTCGGTGGGCGGCAACCTGGCGGCCAGCGAGATTCACCTGGTCGGTACGTTCAGCAACGTCGCGGTCGGCGCCTTCGAGGCCACCAACATCGACCTCATCTGATCCGCAAGCCGGCGGGGTCCCAGCCCCGTCTGCACTTCAAACTGCAGCCGGCCCCGCAAAGGGCCGGCTGTTTTCTTTTGTGAGGATGCGGATCGCCAGATTCTGCGAAGCTCGCAGAGCGAAGCGGGATGGTGCCCCCGGTCGGACTCGAACCGACACTCCTCTCGGAACTCGATTTTGAGTCGAGCGCGTCTACCATTCCACCACAGGGGCCCGGGCGGCGAGCCGGCAATCTAGCCGGGGAGCGGCGCGCGTCAAAGCGCGGCTCGCTCCGGGCGGGAACCATTCGCCAAGGTTTCCGTCTCTAGGTTAAGGTTCGGCTGGTTCGAGGCTTTGAATGGCGGCGTCGGCAGGCGAAGGAGGCGAAGCCGCCTCACGATTCACACGGATCGGGCCCATGGGCTCGATCCAGGGCCGGCTTATCCTGCTGGTCGCGGGCGTCGTCGCCCTTGCCATCGCCATGGGCGTCCTCTTCCTCTTCGACAGCGCGCGCCGCCAGCAGGCGGCCACCGAACGCCAGCTCTCCGGGACCTCCCGCGCTCTGTTGCTGGCGGTGGAGGGAGAGATCGGCAAGGCCCAGGCCCTGGTGCGCGGCCTCGCCGTCTCTCCCAACCTCGCCGCCGGAGACCTGGCCGGCTTCGCCCAGCAGGCCCGCGCGGCGATGGACGGCCCGGACCAGTGGGTGGTGCTGAAGGACGAGCAGGGCCGCCAGCTGGTCAACACCTCGGCCATGCCGGGCGCGGCGCTTCCGGGACCGGACCCCGACTTCGCACCCCGCTGGGCCCTGCTGATGGCCAAGGGCCGCAACGTCTCCGATCTGGAATGGGCCCGCCTGCCGCGCGAGAGGGTGGTCAAGATCGAGCAGATCGTCCGTACCCGCGACGGGCGCGCCTACGACCTTGGCATCGTCATGCGGCCGAAGGTCCTGCACAGCCTGCTGGCGCGCCAGGCCTTGCCGGGGAACTGGTACGGCGGGGTGATCGACCGGCGACTGACCATCGTCTCACGCTCCCCAGAGCCCGAGCGCTGGCTCGGCCAGCCGGTGCAGGCCACCGCGCGGGAGCGCTTCACCAAGGGGGGCGATTCCGGGGTGTTCGCGAGCGTCTCCCTGGATGGGGTCAAGACCCTGGCCGCCTACAACCGCTCAGACCTCACCGGCTGGGTGGTGGCCGTCGCCATCCCCCGCTACGAGGCGGGCGGAGACCTGACGCGAATCGGACCCGTCTTCTCCTTAGGCATCGTCTTCCTGCTGGCGGCCGGGGCGGGGCTGACTATCTGGTTCGCCCGCGGCGTGGCCCGGGACGTCCGGGCCCTGACCGCCTACGCACGCGCCCTCGGCGAGGGCGGCGATCCGGCCGAGCCGGCCACCGGCCTGCACGAGGTCGACTATGTGGCGGTCGCCCTGAAGGAGGCCACCGAGGGCCTGCAGGCCCGCGAGCACGAGCTGCGCCGCATCAACGAGACTCTGGAGGCCCGGGTGGCGGACGCCACCGCCCGCCTGGTGCAGTCCCAGAAGATCGAGGCCATGGGGCGCCTGACCGGCGGGGTGGCCCACGACTTCAACAACCTCCTGACCGCCATCGTCGGCAACCTGGAGCTCCTGAAGCGCCGTAACGTCGATCCGGCCCTGGAGCGCTTTGTCGCCAACGCCGAGGCGGCCGCCCAGCGGGGGGCCAGCCTGACCGCGCAGCTGCTGGCCTTCGCCCGCCGCCAGCGCCTCAACCCCGAACCCATCGACCTGAACCTGGTGGTCAGCGATATGGGCGACCTGCTGCAGTCGACCCTCGGCGGCGCCATCCGCGTGGAGATCGACACCGGCGACGCTCCGGCGGCCATGGCCGACCGCACCCAGGTCGAGATGGTCCTCCTGAACCTCGCCATCAACGCACGGGACGCCATGCCGACCGGGGGTATTCTTCGTGTGCGGACCAATGCCGAGGCCGTCCCGATACAGAGAGAGCGGCCCGGTTCCCCGCCGGCGGGGAACCATGTGGTCGTCATCGTAGAGGACACCGGCTCGGGCATGACTCCGGAGGTGCTGGAGCGCGCCCTGGAGCCGTTCTTCTCGACCAAGGGCGTCGGCCACGGATCGGGCCTGGGCCTGTCCCAGGCGCTCGGCACCATGCAGCAGCTGGGCGGCGGCATCGAGCTTCGCTCGGACAACAAGGGCACGGCGGTGAAGCTCTACCTGCCCGTCGCTTCCCGGGCGGCCGCCAAGGCCGCGCCGGTGGCGGTCGCCGACCGGGACGGAACCTTCTCCGGTCTCAAGGTGCTGCTGGTGGACGACGACGACGCGGTGCGCCAGGTGGCCCTGGACCTGCTGCACGCCCTCGGCTGCGAAGTGATCGAGGCGAACGGCGGCGAGGCCGCCCTGAGACTGGTCGAGGGCGAGGCCGTGGATGTGGCCCTGCTCGACTACGCCATGCCCGGCATGACGGGGCTGGAGCTGGCCAACCGGCTGAGGGCGGCGCGGCCGAAGCTGCCGATCGTCATCACCAGCGGCTTCGCCGGGGCCCAGGACCTGTGCGACGGCTGGTCCGGACCCGTTTTGCAGAAGCCCTACAGCCGCGCCCATCTGGTGGCGGCCCTCAGCGGCCGGCTCGGCGACGCCAAAGGCTGAGGCTGAGGCTGAGGCTGAGGCTGAGGCGTCCCGCTGGCGGCTCCAAGTCTTGGATTTGAGCGCGTTTGAAGGGCGAAACCGCTCACACTTTCGCCAAACGCGCTCTCCGCTCTGATACACCAGCGCCATGCTTCGAAAGTCCTACGACAAGATCATGGCCCTGGCCGCCAGCCCCAACGCCCAGGGCTGGCTGGCCCTGACGGCCTTCTGCGAGGGGGTATTCTTCCCGATCCCCCCCGACGTGATGCTGATGCCCATGGTGCTGGCCAGGCGCGAGCACGCCTGGCGCAACGCCGCGATCTGCCTGGTCGCCTCGGTGGCCGGCGGGACCGTCGGCTACGGCATCGGCTTTTTCCTGAACCCTGTCGGGCACTGGATCATCAGCCTGACGGGCGGGAACATGGAGGCCTTCGAGCGCTGGTACGGCAAATACGGCCTGCTGCTCCTGGCCACGCCCATGCCCTACAAGCTGACCGCCATCGCCTCGGGCCTGTTCCAGTTCAGCTACCCGGTGTTCCTGGGGGCGTCGCTGGTCATCCGGGGCGCCCGCTTCTTCCTGGTGGCCGGTCTGATCCGGGCCTACGGAGCGCCGATCCAGGGCTTCATCGAGAAGCGCCTCGCCCTGGTGGTGAGCCTGGCCGCCCTGGCCCTGCTGGGACTGGTCGTGCTCCTGAAACTCTTGTGAGCGGCGCCCCGGCAGGGCTAAGTCGGCGAATGGCGTTGAGCCCCTCGATCCTGAAGTCCTGGCCCCTGATCGCGGCCGCGGCCGCCGCGGCGATGCTGGCGACCGCCCACGGATTCGAGAGCTTCGGCCACTACGAGCCCTGCACCCTGTGCCTGCGTCAGCGGGAGGTCTACTGGGCCGCGCTGGCCACCGGCCTGATCGGCTTCGGCCTCGGCCAGACCGGCCGCCGGCACGAGCGCACCGCCTCCCTGATCCTGGGCGTCCTGTTCGCGACGGGAGCCGTGGTCGCCGCCTACCACGCGGGCGCCGAGTGGAAATGGTGGCCGGGTCCCACCACCTGCAGCGGAGCGGGTGGCGGGGCGATCTCCGAGCATTCGGTGGCCGACCTATTCGCCGGCGCCAAGATCCGCGCGCCGGCCTGCGACGAGGCGAGCTGGCGGCTCTACGGCCTGTCCATGGCCGGCTACAATGTCCTGATCTCGATCGTGCTGTCGGTCATCAGCCTCCTGGTGGCCTTCCGCGGGAAGCTGCGCAAATGACCGGGCGGTCCCACCCCGCGCGGCCCGGCTCGGGGGCCAGCGCCTCGCGCCTGGCCGAGGTGCTGCGCGTCGACCATGCGGGCGAACTGGGCGCCGTGCACATCTACCGTGGCCAGATGGCGGTATTCGGGGCGGCGAAGGGCCGTGAGGCCATCACGGATCAGCTCACCGAGATGGAAGGCCACGAGGCCGAACACCTGGCGGCCTTCGACAAGCTCCTGGTGGAACGGGGGGTGCGCCCCACCCTCATGGCGCCGTTCTGGCGGGTCGCGGGCTTCGCCCTGGGCGCCGGCACGGCCCTGATGGGCGAGAAGGCCGCCCACGCCTGCACCGAGGCGGTGGAGACGGTGATCGAGCAGCACTACGCCGGCCAGATCGCCGAACTGGCCGAGCGCGAGCCCGAGCTGGCGGCGGACCTGACGAAGTTCCGTGACGACGAGCTGGCCCACAAGGACCTCGCCACCGAGGCCGGCGCCAGGGACGCGCCGGGCTATCCCGTCCTGGCCGCCGCCATCCGCGCCGGCTGCCGCCTGGCGATCAGGATTTCGGAGAAACTGTAGGCGCGGACCCGTTTGGGGGCCGGACGCGTTGAATCCCGGACAGCGGGAGGAGACAGCCATGCCGGTGACGGCCGCCGACATCGAGGACGAGCATCACGCCGCCCTCGACAGCCTCAGCAAGGAACAGCGCTGGGCGCTCTACCGCATGCAGCGGGCCTTCCAGGAGAGCAACTTCAACCACCGCAAGATCGGCGACAACCTGGCCCGCCTGTTCGAGGCGGAGGCGCGCAAACGCAATGAGGCCGACGCCCTGCGCAAGACCGACGCCGACGCCGCGGAAAAGGGCGCCTAGGTCTGCTCCGCGATCAGGCGGTTGGAGCCGGCCTCGATCGTGTCCTCCAGCACCGCCATGAAGCTGGCCCGCTTCATGCCGGGCGGGATAGCCGGCAGGAACTCGAAGACGATGGTCCCGGGACGCCGGATCAGGCCGTGCGGCGGCCAGCAGACTCCAGAGTTGGTGGCCATCGGCGTGCAGGGCGCCTCCAGCTCGCGATAGAGGGCCGCGACGCCAGGCTTGTAGTCGGGCTCGGACCCCGGCGCCTTGCGGGTTCCTTCCGGGAAGATGACGACCTGGCGGCCCTCCGCCAACCGCTCCCGCGAGGCGTGGACCAGGGCGCGCAGGGCCTTGGAGTGAGCGCTGCGGTCGACGGCGATCATCCGCGCCCTCGCTGCGAACCAGCCGTAGACCGGCAGGATGGTCAGCTCCTTCTTCAGGACGAAACAGGTGTCGTCGAAGAAGATGAAGGGGGCGATGGTGTCGAACATGCACTGGTGCTTGCAGGCTACCAGGGCCCCCGCCGGGGGTCGGTGCTCCAGCCCCCGCACCTCGAAGCCGATCCCGACGAAGACCTTCATGCCCCAGACCACGGACTGCGCCCACCAGCGCATCCAGCGCATCGACCACCAGCGCGGGCCAAGCAAGACCGGCAGACCGCCGACGCCCATCACCGCCAGGAGCCCGTAGAGCCACAGGGCGAACAACAGGGAGCGGGCGACGAGAGCGGGCGACGCCTTGGGGCCGGACCCGCTCATGGGGCCGCCTTTGCCGCAGGGGGCGCCGGCGCGGGGGCGGCCGTCTGCGCCTGGGGGTTGCGCCCGATCTTCAGGATGGCCTCCCGACCGAGGATCGTCAGGTACTTGCAATATTCCAGGGTCATCCGGCGAGTCTGGCCGCCCTTGCTCCACCAGCCATGGGAATCGAGCTCGGCGGTGGCGACCGGATAGGGGCGAAGGATCACGCCGGGCAGGGCCGCGTGCAGCTCCAGCAGGCTTCTGGGCATGTGGTAGTCGGCCGTCACCACGATCAGGGTCCTGTATTTGTAGTAGCGCGCCCAGCTGGCGGTTTCGCGGGCGTTGCCTTGGGTGTCGGCGGCGCGGAAGCCGAGGTCGACGCAGCAGTCATAGGTGCGGCTGGTCCCCCGGCCGACTTCGCGCAGCTCCTTGCGGGTGACCTCCCGGTTGACCCCGGAGATCAGCAGGCGCTTGGCCTTGCCCGCCTCCAGGAGCCGCGTCGCCGCCTCGATCCGCACCGAGGACGAGCCCGTCAGCGCCACCACCCCGTCGGCGACAACGGGGTCGGCGGCCGGGGTGGAGCGGGCCACCCGGTCGGCGAAGGCCAGCAGGCCCACGCCCCAGAGCAGGGCCAGGACCACCAGGATCGCCAGGCTCTTCACGGTTCGGCCTTGAGCAGGCGCATGGCGGTCCCTCGCGCGGCGACGGCGGCGACCATGGCCGCCAGGATCGGAACCGGCAAGGCGGCGAAAAGGTCGTTCCACACCATGGGCAGGACCGGGGTGAAGCCGTCCGAACCGCCGAAGACATGGGCGGCGGCGGCCAGGGCCGCGGCGGCGGCGGCGCCGTAGAGGCCCGCGCGGGCGGCGAGGAGGGCGAAGCGGCGCTGGAACAGGCGGGCGACGAAGGCGTCCTGAGCGCCGGCCAGGTGCAGGACCTCGACCACCTCGTGCCGGGCGGCGAGCCCCGCCCGGGTGGCGAAGGCGATCACGGCGGCGGCGGCCATGGCCACCAGCAGGCCCGCGCCGATGGCGGTCCCGCCGATCGCCCCGGCGGAGCGCTTCACGTCGGCGAGCCAGCGGCTGTGGTCGTCCACCTCCCCGTCCACCCCGGCCTCGCGCAGAGCCCCGTTGAGGGCGCCGGCGGTCGCGGGCGCCTTGGGGTCGAGCTCGACGGTGACCAGGCGCGGGATCGGCAGGTCGGCGGGGATTCCCCCCTGGCCCAGCCAGGGCTCCAGCAGCTTTTCGGAAGCGGCCCGGTCCAGGCTCGCGGCCTCGGTCACGCCCTTGACGGCGGCGAGGGCCTCGGCGGCCCGGGCGGCGGCCTCGGAATCGGTCTCCCCGTCGCGGGGGCGCACCTGGATGGTGGCGGAGGCGGAAAGGTCGCGCACCCAGCCCTCGGCCGCCCGGTTCGCCGCCAGGCTGGCGAAGGCCATCAGAGTCGCCAGGAAGCACAGCACCGCGATGACGAAGGCCAGGCCCCGGTCGCGCCCGTCCTGTCGCGGCAGCAGTGGCGCGGGCTTCCACCGCGTCCAGTCGTCGGGATCGCCGTCTAGACTCATGCGGCGGAGCTTAAGTCAGACGGGCGCAAGCCGTCCCTCCGAAAGGTGCAGCACCGGGGCCCCGAAGCGGGAGACCAGGTCCTGGTCGTGGCTGGCGATCATCACGGTGGTCCCCAGCCGGTTCAGCTCCACGAACAGGCGCATGATGCGAAGCGCCATCTCGTGGTCGACGTTGCCGGTGGGCTCGTCCGCCAGAAGGATGTCGGGCTTGGCCACCACCGCCCGGGCGATCGCCAGCCGCTGCTTCTCGCCCCCCGAGAGGGTCGCGGGCATGGCGTGCATGCGCTTGCCCAGCCCCACCCAGGCAAGGAGTTCCGCCACGTCGGCCCGATAGCTTTCCGGCCGCTGGCCGGCGATGCGCAGGGGCAGGGCCACGTTGTCGAAGGCCGAGAGGTGCTCCAGCAGGCGAAATTCCTGGAACACCACCCCGATCCGCCGCCGCAGGGCGGGAAGTTCGCGCCGGCCCATCAGGGAAACGTCCTGTCCGAACAGGCTGATCAGGCCGCGGGAGGGCCTGTGGGCGAGATAAATAAGCTTCAGGAGCGAACTCTTTCCCGCTCCTGACGCCCCGGTAAGGAAATGGAAGGAGCCAGGCGCCAAAGTGAGGTCGATGTCGCGCAGGACTTCCGGCGCGCGTCCGTAACGCATGCCGACGGCCTGGAAGGCGACGATGGGGGAGCTGGCCGTGGCCGACGGCCGCTCGATGGGGTCTGCACCTTGCCTGGACATCGTGCCTGGACAGGAACGCCGGAATGCGGCGGCCCGAAATCGAGCGGGATCACTGGTTCGCGACCATGATACTGACCTGCCCTGAGTGCGCCACCCGCTATTTCCTCGCCGACGATGCTTTCGGCGAGACGAGCCGTTCCGTGCGTTGCGCGGCCTGCGGCTCGTCCTGGCGCGCGTCCCGCAGCGATGCGCGGATGGACCTTTCCTTCGATGAGCCGGCCGTCCCCTCGGCCCCGCCCGCGCGGGAGACGGCTGTGGCCGCCGCCGCCGAAGCCCCTGCTGCGACCGGCGCAGAACCCCTGCCCAAGGCCTTCCGCGCCAAGGTCCAGGCCCGCAAGGAAACCCGCAAGGCCGCCGCCGCCGGCGTGGTCTGGGGCGGACTGGGCGCCGCGGTCCTGGCCCTGCTGCTCGCCGCCTTCCTGTTCCGGGTCGATGTGGTGCGGCTCGTGCCGCGCACCGCCGGGGCCTACGCCAGGATCGGCCTGCCGGTGAACCCTGTCGGGCTGTCGCCTGAGAACGTCCTGGCCGCGCCGGGGCTGAAGGACGGCCACGTGGCGGTCACCGTCACCGGGACCCTGCGCAACGTCGAGACCCGGGCGCGCAAGGCCACGGCGCTGAAGATCAGCCTGCTCGACAAGGCCGGCAAGACCCTCGCCTCCACCGTGGTCGAGCCCGGGACCGAGCATATCGAGCCGGGCAAGACCGCGCCCTTCGGCGCCAGCTTCCTCGATCCGCCGACCGCGGCGGCCGGGGTGCGGGTGGAATTCGTGTTCGAAAAGACGGTCGCCGCCAAGCATCCCATCGGCCACGGCGTGCCGATCGACCTGCGCGGCCGCGCCGAGCCGGCCCTGCCCGCCCCCCCGGTGGCCAAGACCGCCGAGCCCCTCCCGGCCGAGTCCCCCTACGCCCTGCCCGCCGACCCTGGCGCAGGGCACGGCGGCGGGCACGCCCCGGAGCACGCATCCGAGCCGACCAGCCTGCACCACGAGGCCGAGGCGGCCGGACTGCACCTTTCCAAGCATGGCTGAGGCGCCGGAGATCCTGCTGGGGCCAGAAATCTTGCTGGAAGCCGGCGAGGTCGCCCGGCGGGTCGAGGCCCTGGCCGCTCTTATCGCCCCCCGCATCGACGACGAGACCGTGGCGGTCTGCCTCCTGACCGGTGGCCTGTGGTTCGCCGCGGACCTGACGCGGGCCCTGTCGCGCCAGGGCGTGAATCCCCTCTTCGACGCCCTGTGGCTGACCTCCTACGGGGACGAGCGCGCCTCGGGGGGGCGGGTGATCGTCCGCTCCGGCCTGCAACGCCCTGCCGAGGGCCGCCGGGTTCTGATCCTGGACGAGGTGCTGGACTCCGGCCTGACCCTGCGCGCCGCCGTGCGGGTGGCGATGGAAGCCGGCGCCAGCGAAGTGATCTCCGCCGTCTTCGCCCGCAAGCCCTGGCCGCAGCCGCGGGAGATGGAGCCGGACTTCGTGGCCTGGGAGGCGCCGGCGCGCTTCCTGGTGGGCTACGGCATGGACGCCGCGGGCCGATTCCGGGGAATGCCCGAGGTCGGCGCCCTCGACTGACCCTGCGGCGGCTTGACGCACGGAATACGACGTTTCTCGCCAAACATTCGCAGGTACTCGCCCGGCGTTGCTGAGCCGATCTTTCTGAGTCGAAACGGGAATTTCCCCCGTCGCCCGGCGGACACCCGCGTTGATCGCACAGGGTTAGCGGGCGGTAACCTCTTGCACCGACTGAATTGTTTACCGCGCAGGCGCATTCCTTCCCGTGCCCGAGGCGAATTCCCCTCGACGATCGACCAGTGGACAGTGCGTATGAGCGCCCGGAAGACGAAGGCGTCGTGGCTGCAGCGCTTCGCTATGGCGCGTCAGGGCTCGGTGGCGACCCTCGTCGCCGTCGCCATGGTCCCGGTGGTGATCGCCGCGGGGGTCGGTCTCGACGTCTCGCGCGCCATGTCCAGCCGCAACAATCTGCAGGACGCCCTGGACGCCACCGCCCTGGCGCTGGCCCACCTGCCCGCCGGCACCGCCCAGACGACCCTCAATTCCAAAGCCACGTCCTGGCTGAACGCCAACCTGAACGACAAGGGCCTGGGGACCATCACCCTGACGGTGACCCCCACGGTCGGCCAGCTGGACCTAGTGGCCACCTCGACGGTCAAGACCACCCTGACCTCGATCACCGGCTACCAGACCATGCCCGTCCAGGCGAAATCGACGGTGAAGTGGGGCCTGGGCCATGTCGAGATCGCCCTGGTGCTGGACAACACCGGCTCCATGGCCGGCGCCAAGCTGGCGACCCTGAAGACCGCCGCCAACGACCTGGTCGACACCCTGGCCGCCTCGGTCGACTCCAGCGACGCCACCGCCCTGAAGATCGCCGTGGTCCCGTTCTCCATGACGGTGAACGTCGGCTCGACCTACCAGACCGCCACCTGGATGCTCAACAACCTGCCGACCGCCTACGGCTCGGACATCTTCGCCACGGCGCAGACCAACCGCTTCACCATGCTGAGCCAGATGGGCGTGAGCTGGGGCGGCTGCGTCGAGGCGCGTCCCCAGCCCTACGACGTGCAGGACACCGCCCCGGTCAGCACCAACAAGGCGACGATGATCGTCCCCTTCTTCGCCCCCGACGAGCCGGACGACGACACCATCGTCTCGGGGTCGAACTGGCACGGGACCACCTACTACGACTTCCCGAACAACTACGTGCCCGACGAGACCAGCAGCTCCAACTGGCAGACCCGCCAGGGCTATCTCAGCAAGTACGACCAGACGCCCTCCGGCGGCACCACGAGCTCGGGCTACATCAAGGGGCCGAACGCCGGCTGCTCCCTGACTCCGCTGCAGCGCTTGACCACCAGCACCACGACCGTCAAATCGAAGATCAACGCCATGTCGGCGGTGGGCGACACCAACATCGCCATGGGTCTGGCCTGGGGCTGGTTCGCCCTGTCGCCCAGCGCGCCGTTCTCGGACGGCGTGGCCTATTCGGACGCCAACACCAAGAAGATTCTGGTGCTGCTGACCGACGGCGACAACACCATGGGAGACCAGTCGAACCCCAACGATTCCAACTACAACGGCGAAGGCTATCTCTGGCAGGGGCGCCTCGGGATCAGCTCGGGCAGCGCCTCGGCGCGAGGCGACAAGATCGACGAGCGCATGGCCCTGATCTGCACCAACATGAAGAACGCCGGCGTGACCGTGTACACGGTGCGGATCGACCTTTCGGGCACGGCCCCGCCCGCCCTGTCGGGCTGCGCCTCCTCTACCGACAAGTTCTACGACGTGCCGGACGTGGCCGACCTCTCGGACGCCTTCGCCAACATCGCCGGCTCTATTGGCAAGCTGCGCCTGTCGAACTAGCCGGAAGACCCCGGCCTGAATGTCCAGTCGTCATGGTTACCGGCGGGCTAACCACTTCTGCTGTCTGATTATTTACGGCTATGCGCGATCATCGGCCCGAACTCGAAGTCTCGTCCCGCGGGGGCGGACCTGCGATCGGATCGTTTCGCATGAAGAACTGGCAAGCCGTCGCCGCCCTGCTGAGGCGTTTTTCAAAGGCCCGCCAGGGCTCGGTGGCGACTATGGTCGCCGTCGCCATGGTGCCGGTAGTGATCGCCGCCGGCGTTGGCCTCGACGTATCGAGGGCCATGTCGAGCCGCAACAACCTGCAGGACGCCCTGGACGCCACCGCCCTGGCGCTGGCCCACCTGCCCTCGGGCACGAGCCAGACCACCCTGAATTCCAAGGCCACGTCCTGGCTGAACGCCAACCTGAACGACAAGGCGCTTGGGACCATCACCCTCACGGTGACCCCGACGGTCGGCAAGCTCGACCTGCTGGCCACCTCGACGGTCAAGACCACCCTGACCTCGATCACCGGCTACCAGAACATGCCGGTGCAGGCGAAATCGACGGTGCAATGGGGCCTCGGCCACGTCGAGATCGCCCTGGTGCTGGACAACACGGGCTCCATGGCCGGCACCAAGCTGTCGACGCTGAAGACCGCCGCGACCGATCTGGTCGATACCCTGGCCGGCTCGATCGATTCGAGCGACGCCAGCGCCCTCAAGATCGCGGTGATCCCGTTCTCCATGACGGTGAACATCGGCTCGACCTACAAGACGGCCTCGTGGATGACCGGCGTCATGCCCTCCGCCTACGGCACGGACCTGTTCAGTAGCGGGAGCACCAACCGCTTCACCATGCTGAACCAGATGAACGTCACCTGGGGCGGCTGCGTCGAGGCGCGTCCGCAGCCCTACGACGTGCAGGACACCGCGCCGAACACCGACGGCGCGACCAAGATCGTGCCCTACTTCGCTCCCGACGAACCGGACGACGACACTATCGTCTCCGGGTCCTCCTGGTACGGCACCAGCTACTACGACTTCCCCAACAACTACGTTCCCGACGAGGTCTCCGGCTCGAACTGGCAGACCCGGCAGGGATACACGGGCAAGTACGACCAGGCCCCCTACAGCGGCACGACCAGCTACGGCTACGTCAAGGGACCGAACGCGGGCTGCGCCCTCACCGCCCTGCAGCGGCTGACGACCGACACCACCGCGGTCAAGAACAAGATCAACGCCATGAACGCGGTGGGCGACACCAACATCGCCCTGGGGCTGCAGTGGGGCTGGTTCGCCCTGTCGCCGACCGCGCCCTTCTCGGACGGCGTGGCCTACACCGACGCCAACACCAAGAAGATTCTGGTGCTGTTGACCGACGGCGACAACACCATGGGCGACCAGTCGAACCCCAACGATTCCATCTACAACGGGGAAGGCTATCTCTGGCAGGGACGCCTGGGCATCACCTCGGGCGCGGCCTCGACCCGCGGCGACAAGATCGACGAGCGGATGGCCCTGATCTGCACCAACATGAAGGCCAAGGGCGTGGTCGTGTACACCGTGCGGATCGACCTCTCCGGAACCGCGCCGCCGGCCCTGTCGGGCTGCGCGTCCGGGACCGACAAGTTCTACGACGTGCCGGACGTGGCCGACCTCTCGGACGCCTTCGCCAACATCGCCGGCTCCATCGGCAAGCTGCGCCTGTCGAACTAGGCCGGCCGTCGGAACGCGACAATCGGGGCCTCGGCGAAAGCCGGGGCCCTTCGTCGTTTCAGGGGATCAACGGGGCAGGATCAGCCGGCCGCGGCGGCGTCAGCCGCGGCAGCGGCCCGGGCGGCGGCGTCGTAGTCCCCGGAGGCCGCCCGCGTGACCACGTCGAGCAGGGTCTCCGCGCGGAGGGCGGCGGTCGAAGCCCGGCTTTCCCCGGCGGCGTCGGGAGACTTTGCTTTTGCGGAGGAGGGCCTGGCGGGCCTGGACATGATGCGCCTTGGGGTTGCGCCTTAACGTCCGATTAGACCTCGGTCGCCGTTAAATTTTTGTCTCGAAAGCGGAAAATCTAGGCGAGGCGTATTTCGCGCAGGCGCTCGAGCAGGAATTCGTCGGCGGTGATGGGCTCGGGGTAGCGGTCCGGGCGGTCCGCCGAGACGCAGGAAGGCAGGGTCTCGATCCTGTAGTCCGGGGCGAAATGCAGGAAGAAGGGCATGGAGTAGCGGGCGACGCCGCGCCGCTCCGGCGCCGGATTGGCGACCCGGTGGGTGGTCGAGGGCAGCACGTGGTTGGTCAGCCGCTGCAGCATGTCGCCGATATTGCAGACCACCGCCCCCGGCGGCGGATTGATCGCCAGCCAGCGGCCGTCCTTGTCCAGGAGCTCCAGCCCCGCCTCTTCCGCACCCAGGAGGAGGGTGATGACGTTGATGTCCTCGTGCGCCGCGGCCCGGACATTGGGTCCGTCGAAAGGGGCGGGCGGGTAGTGCAGCAGGCGCAGCACGCTGTTGCCCTCGGCCACGCCCTTCTCGAAGAAATCGCGGGGCAGGCCGAGGCCGTGGGCAACGGCCTCCAGGATGCGGCGGCCGAGATCGTCCATGGCCCCATAGAGCCCGTAGAGGTCGGACCGGAAGCCCTGGACCTCGGTCGGCCAGACATTGTCGGGCAGGAGGGCGCGGTAGCGGTGCCCCGGCGCCAGCTCGCGGCCGACGTGCCAGAATTCCTTCAGGTCGTGATGCTTCTCGCCCTTTGCGGTCTCGACGCCGAAGGGGGTGTAGCCCCGCTGCCCCGCGCCGCCGACCTTGTGGTAGGCCCGCTTGGTCTGGTCGGGGAGGGCGAAGAATTCCTTGGTGCGGGCGAGCGCCCCTTGCACGAGATCGGGCGGCAGGTCGTGGTCCGACACCACCGCGAAGCCGTAGCGCCGGAACGAGGCGATGATCGCCGCCGAGAAAGCCTCGAAGTCCTTCTCGTAGAGCGTCAGGGAGACCGGTTCGATCGACATCGGCGCGCCTTCAGTGGGCCATGGTCTGGGGCGAGGAGCCCGCCCCCTGCCCCTTCTTCCAGGGCGGCGGCGGAGCCAGCCAGATGGAGAGCGCCGACACCACCAGCAGCACCGAGATAATCTCGAACATGTGATTGGTGGCGAGCATCACCGCCTGGCCGTCGACCATGCTGGACAGCATACCGAGGTTGCCCGCCGGGGACAGGGCCTCGTTGTGAAGGCCGTGGTTTACGGGGTCGGCCGCCATCGAACCGAGCATGTGCACCCGGTTGGCCGCCGTGTTGTTGGTCCACTGGGTGGTGATGATGGAGACGCCGAAGGCCGCCGAGGTGGTGCGCACGAAATTCAGGAGGCCCGAACCGTCGGCATATTCCTCCGGCTTGAGGGCCGCGAGGGCGATGTTGTTCAGCGGGATGAAGAAGAACGGCATGCCGAAGCCCTGCAGGAACTGCGGCAGGGCGATCTGGAAGAACGTGGCGTTGGGGGTGTAGTTGGCCCGCATCAGCATGATGCCCGCGACCCAGGTCAGGCCCATGGTCACCAGGACCCGCGAATCCACCTTGCCGATCAGCCGCGAGATGATGGGCGCCATGACCACCATCATGATGCCCTGGGGCGCCAGGGCCTGGCCGGAGTGGGTGGCGGTGTAGCCCATGTTTGTCTGCAGCCAGAGGGTGATCAGGATGCTGGCCGAGAAGAAGCACGAGTAGGACAGGCACATCGTCAAAAGGCCGATCGAGAAGTTCCGGTGTCGGAACACCCGCAGGTTCACGATCGGATGCTCCTCGGTGAGCTCCCAGATCAGGAAGGCGATGAAGCCCGTCACGGCCACGACGGCCAGGCTGATGATCACGGGGGAGGAGAACCAGTCCAGGTCCTTGCCCTTGTCGAGCATGATCTGCATGGCGCCGATCCACAGAACCAGCAGCCCCAGCCCCACATAGTCGATCGGCAATCGCTGGGTCTGCGATTCCTTGGGCATCAGCAACCGCCAGGCGAAGGGCACCAATAGCGCCGCGATGGGTACGTTGATGAAGAAGATCCACTCCCAGCCGAAGTTGTCGGTGATGGTCCCGCCCAGGATCGGCCCCGCGATGGGGGCCACGACGATGGTCACCACCCACAGGCCCATGGCCTGGGCGCGGAACTCCGTCGGCACCAGTCGCATCAGGAGGGTCTGCGACAGGGGCATCATCGGTCCGCCGCAGAGGCCCTGCATCACCCGGAACACCACCAGGAAGCCGAAGTTGGGGGCGATCCCGCAGAGCAGGGAACAGACGCCGAAGCCGGCGATGGCGGCGACGAACACCCTGACCGTGCCGAACCGCCCGGCCAGCCAGCCGGTCAGGGGCACGGTGATCGCCTCGGCCACCGCATAGGAGGTGATGGTCCAGGTGGCCTGGTCGGGGGAGACTCCCAGGCCGCCAGCGATCGCCGGCAGGGAGACGTTGACGATCGTCATGTCGAGGATCGCCATGAAGTTGGCGGCCGACAGGAAGAACAGGGCGATGAACATCGCCGCGCCGCGCAGGGGTTCGATCGCGGGCGGTGCTCCGCCGGGGGGGGCGGAAGCGGGACGGGCCATGGATCAGGCTCCCGGGTGGGAGATGTCGATCTTGGCCTTCATCGAGAGACCGACGCGCAGGGGATGGTCCTTCACCTCGCGCGGATCGAGGGCGACGCGCACGGGCAGGCGCTGCACCACCTTGATCCAGTTGCCGGTGGCGTTCTGGGCCGGGATCACGGCGAAGGCCGAGCCCGTGCCGCCGCCGATGCCGGCCACCTTGCCGTGGTAGACCACCTTGCCGCCGTAGATGTCGGATTCCAGGGTCACGGGCTGGCCCACCAGCACCTTCTTGAGCTGAACTTCCTTGAAGTTGGCGTCGACGTAGACCTGGCCCACGGGGACCACGCTCATCAGGGACGCGCCCATGGCCACGCGCTGGCCGACCTGGATCTGGCGGCGGGCGATCACGCCGTCGATGGGGGCGCGGATCACGGTGTGGCTGAGGTCGTTACGGGCCTGGTCGCGGGCCGCGCGGGCCGCCAGGACCATGGGATTGTTCTCGACCGAGGTTCCTTCGACCAGGGCGCTCTGGGCCAGGCGCTGGCCTTCGGCGGCGGCCCGGCTGGCCTGGGCCTGGGTGATCGAGGCCTTGGCGCCGGCCAGCGCCGCTTCGGCGGTGGAGAAGGCGCGCTTGGCGCTGGTCAGCTCGTCGCCGGACACGGCGCCCGAGGCCGCGAGCGCCTGGCGGCGGTCGAGGTCCACGCGGGCCTTGTCGAGGTCGGCCTGGGCGGAGGAGAGCTGGGCCTGGAAGCGGCCGATGTCGGCCTGCCGGGCGCCGACTTCGGCGCTGTTGGCGGCCCCGACGGCCACCTGCTGGCGGATGCCGCGGATCGCCTGGGCGTACTGAGCCTCGGCCTCGTCGACCTTGAGCTGCAGGGTGGTGGGATCGAGCCGCACCAGGACGTCCCCGGCCTTCACGGTCTGGGTGTCGCCGACCCGGACTTCGATGGCCGTGCCGTCGATGCGCGGGGTCACCTGGGCGACGTCCGCGCCGACATAGGCGTCGTCGGTGGAGACGAACTTCTGGCCGACGGTGAACCACCAGAAGCCGAAGGCGACGGCCCCGATCAGCACGACCACGGCGAGGCCGCCGAACAGGCGCTGGCGCAGCCGCTTCTTGCCGTCCGGAGCGGGCGGCGGCGCGACGCCGGCGAAGGTCGGGTCGGATTCGGGGGCGGGGCGGGCTTGATCGTCGGGCATCGGGAGCGCTTTCGACTTAACTGGCGACGTAGCCGCCGCCGAGGGCGCGGACCAAAGCAACGTCGAGGGAGAGGGCCTGGGCCTGCAGCTCGGCCAGGATGCGGCGGTTCTCGAGCACGCCGGTCTCGGCATTGAGCACGGCGAGGTAGGGCGAGAGGCCGCCGTCGTAGCGCAGCTTCTCGATGCGGGCGCCTTCCTCGCTGTCGCTGAGGGCCTGCCTGGCGTCAACGATCTGGGCGGCGAGGGAGCGCTGGCTGGTGACCGCGTCGGCCACCTCGTGCAGGGCCTCGGTCAGGGCGGCGTCGTAGGAGGCGACGGCGGCGTCATATTCGGCGCGGGAGCCGCGGTAGCTCGCCTCGACCCGCTTGCCGTTGAAGATCGGCAGCCGGATGGCCGGGCCGATCCCGCCGACCTGCGAATCCCTGTCGGTCAGGAGGCCCAGGCCCACCGCCTGCAGGCCGTAGAAGGCCGAAATCTTCACGTCCGGATAGAAGTCGGCCTTGGCCACGGTGATGCGGCTGGCGGCCGCCTCGGCGCGAAGCCGCGCGGCGACGATGTCGGGACGGCGCCCGATCAGGTCCACCCCGGCGCCTGCCGGCAGGCCGAAGGCCTTGAGCTGCGGCGAGGCGGGCCGGGCGATGTCCAGGCCCCGGTCGGGGCCCTGACCCGTGAGGGCGGCGATGCGGTGCTTGGCAAGGAGGATGTCCCGGTCGGCGGCGCCCAGGGCCTGCCGCGCGGCCGGTACGGTGGAGGCCGCCTGGGCGAAGGCGCCCCGGGTCTCGAGCCCGTTGTCCATCCTCTGCTTGACCAGGTCGAAGGTCTGCTGGCGCACCTTGAGGGCCGCGTCGGCGTTGTCGCGCACGGCGTAGAGGCGATTGAGATCGGCGTAGGCGCTGACCACCGCCGAGGAGAGCGACAGGCGGGCGGCCGAGACGTCGGCGCGGGCGGCCTCGGCTTCCGAGGTGGCGGCGGCCAGGGCCGCGCGGTTCTTGCCGAAGAAGTCGAGCTGGTATTCCAGGTTCAGGGTCAGGCGGCCGGTGTCGTGCCAGCCGTGGGGCAGGACGTCCTTGAAGCCGAAGGTGACCCCCGGGATCGGCAGGCTGTCGGGATAGCCGAGGTTCAGGCTCTGGCGCTGCTCCTGGGCGCTGCCCTCGGCGTAGATCTGCGGCAGGCGGGCGGAATCGGCCTGGTCAACCACGGTCAGGGCGCGGCGCACCCGCGTCTCGGCCTGGGCCAGGGTGGGCGAGCCGGTGAGGGCCTCCTCGACCAGCTTGTCGAGCTGGGCGTCGCCATAGGCCTTCCACCACTGATCGGTGGGCCAGGCGGCGTTCGGGGCCTCGAAGCTGCGCGTGGTCGCGTAAGTCGCCGGCGCCTTGACCGAGGGGTTCGGACCGAGGTCGGGGGCGCACGCCGACAGGGCTGCAACCATGACGGTCAACCCCACGACTTGGCCCAAGCCTGCAACCGCAGACTGTCCAGAAATCAAACTCTTGCCCCGCATGCGGCCTCGACAGAGAGGAAAAATGACCGTACAGTACGGTCAGCTTCTACGCCTCTCGTTTCGCACCTGCAAGACAAAAACAGGGCTTAAATGACTGCAGTCGCCGCCAAGTTGTCCTCCCGCGACACCCGGCGCCAGGCCATCCTGGACATCGCCCGCGAGGTGTTCATGGCCGAGGGCTACGCCGCCGCCTCCATGTCGACCATCGCCGCCCGCCTGGGGGGCTCGAAGGGCACGCTCTACAACTACTTCCGCTCCAAGGAGGAGCTGCTGATCGCCGTCATCGGCAGCGAGGTCGAGGCGGAGGCCGAGGCCGCCTTCGCGGTCGAGAGTGAGGCGGTGGACCTGCCGGCGACCTTGCGGAACCTCGGCCTTCGCGTCCTGACCTTCCTGACCTCCGACAAGGTGCTGTCGATCCACCGGCTGGTGATCGCCGAGGCCGAGCGCTTCCCCGATCTCGCCCGCATGATCTACGAGGTTGGGCCCAAGCGCCGGGTGGCGGGCCTGACCGCCTTCTTCGAGCACGCCATGGAGACGGGCCAGCTCCGCGACGCCGAGCCCCAGCGGGCGGCGGAGCACTTCCTGGCCCTGTGCCGCGCCGGCCTGCACGACCGCAGCCTCTGGAACCTGGCCGAGAAGCCCAGCCCGGCCGACATCGGCGCCAATGTCGACGCCGCCGTCGACATGTTCATGGCCGCCTATGGCGCAGGTCACGCGTCTGGAGCCTGAACAGCCACCACCGCCAGCGGGAAAGCACTTCGATCTTCAGCCTGCGCTGACGGGCGCGCAAAGTCGGCTTGGCGGCCGGAGGCAGTCTGCTCAGGACCTCGTCCGCGTTGTGTTCGTCCGGCGACTTTCCCAACCAGACCATCTTCCAGGTCACAACCGGCCAGAAAAGCGTCTTGGGCGGCGGCTCTTCGGGATCCCTTTCGATATGGAGCCAATTGTCCCTGTTGTCCCAGCCAAGCAGGAAATGCTCGTCGCCGGTCCATAGGTCGATGGTCCAGCCCCGCCATGTCCTTTCACCGTAGGACGCCGAGGCGATGGTGTAGCCGGCTTCGCGGACTCGCCGGAGAACCTCCTCGTAATCAGCCCTCGTCATCGTCCCCGATCCTGTCGGCGCCTCGCTCAAGGGGCAGGGCTCGCCAGATGATTTCCACCCCAAAACTCGACGCAGGCCCCAGGTGAGGGCATTAGAACCGCCATGAAGTTCCTCGACCAGGCAAAGGTCTACATCCGCTCCGGCGACGGCGGGGCGGGCTGCGTCTCGTTTCGCCGCGAGAAGTTCATCGAGTACGGCGGCCCCGACGGCGGGGACGGCGGACGCGGCGGCGACGTGTGGATCGAGGCCGTCGACGGGCTGAACACCCTGATCGACTACCGCTACCAGCAGCACTTCAAGGCCAAGACCGGCATGCACGGCGCGGGCCGCCAGATGCACGGCCCCAATGCCGAGGACGTGGTCCTGAAGGTGCCCGTGGGCACCGAGGTGCTGGAGGAGGACGGCGAGACCCTGGTCGCCGACATGGACATCGTGGGCAAGCGCATACGCCTGGCCAAGGGCGGCAACGGCGGCTTCGGCAACGTCCACTTCAAGGGCCCGATCAACCAGGCCCCCCGCTTCGCCCTGCCCGGGCAGGAGGGGATCGAGCGCTGGGTCTGGCTGCGGCTGAAGCTGATCGCCGACGTGGGGCTGGTGGGCCTGCCCAACGCGGGCAAGTCGACCTTCCTGGCGGCGGTATCGGCCGCCAAGCCGAAGATCGCCGACTATCCCTTCACCACCCTGACCCCCAACCTCGGGGTCGTGGACCTGTCAACCAACGAGCGGTTCGTGATCGCCGACATCCCCGGCCTGATCGAGGGCGCCTCGGAGGGCGCGGGGCTGGGGGTTCGCTTCCTCGGCCACGTCGAGCGCTCGGCGACCCTGATCCACCTGGTGGACGGGACACAGGACGATGTCGCCGACGCCTACCGCACCGTCCGCGCGGAGCTGGCCGCCTATGGTGAAGGCATCGCCGACAAGGCCGAGATCGTCGCCCTCAACAAGGTGGACGCCCTCGACCCGGAGACCCGCAAGAAGAAGCTCGCCGAGCTGAAGAAGGCGGCGGGAAAGAAGCCCATGGTCGTCTCCGGCGTCTCCGGCGAAGGGGTCAAGGAGCTGCTCCGCGACGCCTACGCCATGGTGCGCGAGCGCAAGGCCGAGGTCGCCGCCGAGGGCAAGCCCGTCGAGGCCTGGCGCCCATGAAACGCTTCGCATGACCTCGCTGGCCTCCGCAAAGCGCATCGTCGTCAAGGTGGGCTCGGCGCTCCTGGTGGACTGGGAGACCGGGGCGGCCGACCGCGCCTGGCTGGCCGGTCTCGCCCGCGACTGCGCCGCCCGCATGGCGCGGGGCCAGCAAGTGCTGATCGTCTCGTCCGGCTCCATCGCCCTGGGGCGCCGGCGCCTGGGCCTGAACCGCCCCACCCTCGATCTCGGGGAGAAACAGGCCTGCGCCGCCGCCGGCCAGAGCCTGTTAATGCGCGCCTGGGAGGAGGCCTTCGAGCCCCACGGAATCGGCTGCGCCCAAATCCTCCTGACCCGCGACGACACCGAGGTGCGCCGCCGCTGGCTGAACGGCCGCGCCACGCTCGAGACCCTGCTGCGTCTCGGCGCCGTGCCCGTGGTCAACGAGAACGACACGGTGGTGACCGAAGAGATCCGCTACGGCGACAACGACCGGCTGGCTGCCCGCGTCGCCCAGATGATCGGGGCGGACCTACTGGTGCTGCTCTCCGACGTGGACGGCCTCTACACCGGCGATCCCCGCTCCAATCCCGACGCCAGGCACATCCCCGTGGTCGCCGACATCACCCCCGAGATCGAGGCCATGGCGGGAGGCTCCAACGCCTCGGCCGGAACCGGCGTCGGCGGCATGGCCACCAAGATCGCCGCCGCCCGCATCGCCCACGGGGCGGGCTGCGCCACCCTGATCACCCTGGGTCGCCGGGACGGAACGGCCGGCCCCCTCGATGCGGTCGAGGCGGGGGCCAAGGCCACCCTGTTCGAGCCCCACGCCACCCCCGCCGCCGCCTACAAGCAGTGGATCGCCGGCTCCCTCGCCCCCCAGGGCTCGCTGACCGTGGACAAGGGCGCCGCCAATGCCCTGCGCCAGGGCAAGTCCCTGCTGCCCGCCGGGGTGCGCGCCGTGGAAGGGGCCTTCGGCAAGGGCGACGCGGTGCTGATCCGCGACGAGACCGGCCGCGAGATCGCCCGGGGCCTGGCCGCCTACGACGCCGAGGAAGCCCGCGCCATCCAAGGCTCCCGCTCGGACGCCATCGAGGCGGCCCTCGGCTATCGCGGGCCGGACGTCCTGATCCACCGCGACGACATGGTGCTCACGGGCGGCTGACTTCGGAGGCCGAAACTGGCGCCTGCGTCAGAAGGCGGCGGGCGTCCGCCAAGCGACTGTTCCGCAAGAGCAAATGACGGGTGCGCCGCAGCATTGAACCCCGCCCGGGGCGCCGCAGGCGCGAGAGAATCTGAACAGTGTTGAAATTTTCGTCGGAGACGTTAAACGGTCCGGCCATCCTTACGGATTGAGACCACCCCGCCCTGCCGGGCGGTCCGCGTCACGGCGTTTCATGCTCGGACGGGGCCACCGGCCTTCGCCACCAGGAAGAGGTTACTGCACGCTATGGCTAAAAATCTGGAGGAAGTCCTCAAGGCGGCCGGCAACACTGTCGACCACCTGCGCAATTCGCAACTCGGCGCCTACGTCTATCCGGTCGTTCCGTCCGAGTTCAACAACTGGCGCTCTGAGCAGCAAGCCTGGCGCGAATCCGCGGTGCTGTTCGACCAGTCGCACCACATGGCCGAGATGCTGATCTCCGGCCCCGACGCCTTCAAGTTCCTCGAGTACCTCTCCTTCAACACCTTCTCGAACTTCCCGGTGAACCGGGCCAAGCAGATGGCCCCCCTCACCCCCTACGGCCATGTCATCGGCGACGGCATCCTGTTCCGCCACGACACCGACGAGTTCAACTTCGTGGGCCGCGCCCCGACCGTGAACTGGATCGAGTTCCAGGCCCAGGCCGGCAAGTGGGACGTGAAGATCAACCGTGACGACCGCTCGCCCTCGAACCCGAAGGCCAAGGCCGTCAACCGCGTCAACTACCGCTTCCAGGTCCAGGGCCCGAACGCCGCCGCCGTGCTGAACAAGCTGAACGGCGGGCCGATCCCGGACGTGAAGTTCTTCTTCATGGACTACATCACCATCGCCGGCCGCAAGGTCCGCGCCCTGCGTCACGGCATGGCCGGCGCGCCGGGCCTGGAAATCTGGGGTCCGTACGCCGAGCGCGAAGAGATCCGCGAAGCCATCCTGGCCGCCGGCAAGGAATTCGGCCTGAAGGAAGTGGGCTCCCGCGCCTATCCGTCCAACACCCTGGAATCGGGCTGGATCCCCTCCCCGCTCCCGGCCGTGTACACGGGCGACGAGCTGAAGGCCTACCGCGAGTGGCTGCCGGCCAACTCCTACGAAGCCTCCGGCTCCATCGCCGGCTCGTACGTGTCGAACAACATCGAAGACTACTACCACAACGCCTATGAGCTGGGTTACGGCCCGTTCGTGAAGTTCGACCACGACTTCATCGGCCGCGCCGCCACCGAGAAGTTCGCCACCAACCCGAAGAACCGCAAGAAGGTCACCTTCGAGTGGAACTCGGAAGACCTGGCGAAGATCTGGGGCTCGATGCTCAACGAGCCGGGCGAGAACTACAAGTTCTTCGACCTGCCGCTGGCCAACTACGGCTCCTCGTCCTACGACAAGGTGACGATGGACGGTAAGGTCGTCGGCCTGTCGATGTTCACCGGCTACAGCTTCAACGAGCGCAAGGGCCTGTCCCTCGGCGTCGTCGACCCCAACATCAATGTCGGCGACGTGCTGACCCTGACCTGGGGCGAAGAGAACGGCGGCACCAAGAAGCCGACCGTCGAGCGCCACAAGCAACTGGACGTCCGCGTCCGCGTGTCCTCGGTGCCCTACGCCCAGGTCGCCCGCGACACCTACACCGAAGGCTGGCGCACCCGTAAGGCTTAAGGGTCGCCTGCAACTGAATGCGAAAGGGCCGGCGGGGAACCGCCGGCCCTTTTTCTTTGCTTCAACCGACTGACGGATCGGGGAGCGGATGCCAAGGTTCGAAGGCCAATCGATCGAAGCCCTGGCGCAAGCCATAGCGGCCGACCATCCCTCGCCCGGCTGCGGGGCGGCGGCGTCTGTCGCCCTGGCCCTGGCCGCCGCCTGCGCCGGCAAGGCCTTTATCGTCAGCGCCCGTCACCGGGATGGCGATGCGGCGCTGGGATCGGCGGCCGAGCAGGCGCGCGATATGGGCCGGGCGGCCATGGCCCTGGCGCAGCGGGACGCCGCCGACTTCGCCGCCGTCCTGCATTCGGCGCCGGGCGACCACGAGCCCGAGCATGCGCTGGAGGCGGACGGCGAGGCGGTGCTGAGCCTGATCGCCGACCTGCGCGCCCTGGTGCAGTCGCACGGCGAGGCCGTCATCGCCGTGATGGAGGGGGACCTGAGGGCCGCCCTCGACCTCGCCGAAGCGTGCGAGCGGGTGCAGCGGCGGAACATGGGGCTGGACGGCGGTCAGTCGGGAAGAGACGCGTAGACCTCGACACCCCGCTCCGACCTGGCTTCAGCAACGAGTTCGACGAATTTGCCGACATACGCTTTGAGAGCCGGATCGAGAACGTGGGCCTTCAAGATGGTGATCGTAAAGGGCGCCCGTAAGTCGTTTATGTTGTCGCTCCCGATGGAGTCCCACCAAGCGTCCAGATTACGGCCATGCCAATCCGGCGCTTCCAGGGCATCCAGCAGGGCGTCGTGCAAATCGTCTTCCGAACGCCATTCGGAAGCGTCAAGGACGATCAGCTTCATCGCCTCCAGCGCTATTCTCCCCAAACCTCTCTCGCCACATCGACCACCAGGCGCAGCTTGGCCTCCTGCTGCTCCCAGGTCAGGGCGTTGCCTTCCACGGTGGAGGAGAAGCCGCATTGGGCGGAGAGGCAGATCTGGTCGAGGGGCACGAACTTGGACGCCTCGTCGAGGCGCCGCTTGATGTCGTCCTTGGTCTCCATCTCCGGGCGCTTGGAGGTGATGAGGCCGAGCACCACCCGCTTGCCCTTCGGGACAAAGCGCAGGGGCTCGAAGGTGCCTGAGCGGCCGTCGTCGAACTCCAGGAAGTAGCCGTCCACATTCAGCTCGTTGAAGAGGGCGTCGGCCACGTGGTCGTAGCCGCCCTCCGCCACCCAGGATGAGCGGAAGTTGCCGCGGCACAGGTGCGTGCACACCGTCATCCCGGCCGGCTTGTCCTTCAGGGCGGCGTTGAAGACCTTGATGTAGGCGACGTGCTGGTCCTCCCCGTGGCCGCCCAGCGACGAGACATATTCCCGCTGCTTGGGATCGTTGAGGTAGGCCAGGGACGTGTCGTCCATCTGCAGATAGGTGCAGCCGAGCTTGCCCAGAGCCTGGACCTCCTGGGCGTAGACCGCGCCGAGGTCGGACCAGAAGTCCTCGATGTCCGGATAGACCGCCTGGTCGATGATCGACCGCCCGCCCCGGTAGTGCATCATCGAGGGGGCGGGGATGGTGAGCTTGGGCGTGCAGCCCGCGGGCGTCACCGATTTCAGGAAGGTGAAATCCTCGCCGAAGATGCATTTCTGGTAGGTCAGCCTGCCCTCCACCCGCAGGGCCGAGGGGGTGAATTCGATCCCGCCCTGGTCGTTGTTGAACTTGATCTTGAGGTTGTCCTGGACCTTGGTCACCCCGCCGATCTGGTAGAGGAAGTCCATGTGCCAGGACCCCCGGCGGTACTCCCCGTCGGTGATCGACTTCAGGCCGACGCCCGCCTGGAACGCCGCCGCCTCGCGGACCGCCTCGTCCTCGACCTTGCGCAGATCCTCCTTCGATATCTGCCCCGCCTGGGCCTTCACCCGCGCGTCGATGAGCGCCTTGGGGCGGAGGAGGCTGCCGACATGGTCAGCGCGAAAGGGCGGGCGGTCGCTCATGGAGCACTCCTGTTTCCCCTTAAGGAAACATAGCCCCGCGCCCAAGGCGACTCCGTCAGAAGCTCGGCTTGGCGTCTTGCATTTGCGCCCCTTAGCCGCGACACGAGCGGAGCCGTCCGTATCCGCACTTTGGAGCCCCATGGCTGGAAAGGCCCGCACCACCGCCTTCCGTCCGTCCCTGCCGATCGCGGCGGGGATGCGGGTCGGGCTGTTCGGCGGCTCGTTCAATCCGGCGCACGCGGGCCATGCGCACGTCGCCGAGACGGCGCTGAAGCGGCTGGGCCTCGACAGGGTGGTCTGGCTGGTCTCGCCGCAGAATCCGCTGAAGAGCGCCCACCAGACCGCGCCGCTGGCGATGCGCATGGCCGGCGCCCGCGCCTTCGCCCGCGGTCCTGGAATGATCGTCTCCGACATCGAGACGACGCTCGGGTCGGCCTACACCATCGACACCGTGCGGGCCCTGAGGCGCCGCCATCCCCGGGTCCGGTTCGTCTGGATCATGGGCTCGGACAACCTGGCCGGCTTCGACCGCTGGAAGGGCTGGACCGAAATCTTCCGCACCCTGCCGGTGCTGGTGGTGGCGCGCCCCGGGACCCTGATCCACAGCCGTTCGGCCCGCGCCGCCCGCCGCTTCGCCCGCTCGCGCCTGCCCGCCGGCGCCGTCCGCAGGCTTGCCGACAGCGCCCCACCTGCATGGATCTACCTGGCGGCCCCGCTGGACTTCACCTCGTCCACCGCGATCAGGGCGAGCGCTAGAGTTCCTTGATCCGGATGTCGCGGTACTCCACCTGCCCCACCTCGCCCTGGAAGCCGATGAAGCCAGGCGCCGGATCGACGCCCTCGGACACGCTGAGAAGCTGGCCGTTGAACCAGATCGTCACCTTCGAGCCGACCGCCTCGACCTCCAGGGTCTGCCAGTCGCCCACGCCCTTGGCGAGCCGCTGGGCGTCGGCACGGTCGAAGCGGGTCTCGCCGGGGGGCCTGCCATGTCGGAAGAGGCCCCCGACCCCCGGGAAGCGGGCCGTGGGGTCGGTCGGTTTGAGCAGCTGGACCTGGTAGCTCTCGTTCGGCCAGCCGCGCATGAAGAGCCCGGTCCCGGCCGCCCGCAGGAACACGCCGCTGTCGGAGTTCTCGGCAAGGAAGCGGAACTCGAAGCGCAGGCGGAAATTTCCGTAGCGTTTAGGCGAGCGGAGCCAGCCGTCCGGCCCCTCGGTCCTCAGCACCCCGTCCGTGAGCGAGAACTTCTCCGGGGTGGTGTTCTCCACCGTCCAGCCGTCGAGAGAACGGTCCAAGAGGGGTGTGAAACCATCATCCGGCGCGGGCGCGGACCCGGCGGTTCCGGGAAGGGCGATGGCCATGGCAAGCACTAGGGCACGCAAGGCTTTCATCACGCCGCTCCTGGTCTATCGGTGGACGTCCGGATCGCTCTGCCGCACGCGGGTGCGGACGGTGAAGACGCTGTCTCCCGCCAGGACGCCGCCGCGGGCGAACAGGCGCCCGTGCTCCCAGTTGGAAAGGCCGAGCTCGGGACGGTTCAGGGCGTACTGGCCGTCGACCCAGCGGGTGAAGCCGTCGCCGACGAAGGGCGCGTTGACCGCGGCGTAGAAGCGCTCGTGCGCGGCGGGGTCCTGGGCGATCAGGGAGGCGGTGAACTGGGGGCTGTAGCGGTTGAAGAGGGCCACCGCCTGGTCCAGGTCGTCGACGATCTTCAGGCTGACCTCGGGGGTCTCCTCCCACTCCCATTCCCGGCCGAGCTCGGCCTCCGGCAGGGTGTCGGCCAGGGGCTCCTCGCCGTCGCCCTCGGCCCGTCGCACGCGGAGGCGGGTAGAGAGCCAGTCGGCGGGCACGAAGGCCTCGTCGCCCTCGACCACATGGAGGCGGCAGTTGTGGCCGCGCCGGTCGCCGGCGCGCTTCAGGGCGTTGAGGAAGCGGGGGACCAGCTCGTCGGCCCGGCTGCGGACGATGCAGCAGACGTTGAGGGTGTTGCAGACCTTGCGGTCCAGGGAATGGTAGGCCGTCGCCGCGAAGCGGTCGGCGTCGGCGCTCTCGTCGGCCACCATCCAGGCGCCCCCGGTGCCGTGCAGGCTGACCGGCGTCCCGGCCTTGCGCGCCACGGCGCCGAGCTGGGCCACCGCCCTGCCAGAGCCCCGCGCGACGGCCAGCGCCAACCGCTTGTCCGAAAACATGGCCCAGCCGGCCGCATGGCCCTCGCTCTCCACCAGGGAGGCGGCGCCGGCGGGAAGACCCGCCGCGGCCATCGCCGGGTCGAGGGCATGGCGAACGATGGCCCGGGCGGTGCCCAGGGCGTCGCTGCCGATGCGGAAGACCACGGTGTTGCCGGTGCGCAGGACCCCGGTGGCGTCGGCGAAGACGTTGGGGCGGCCCTCGAACACGAAGCCGACGACGCCGAGGGGCGCGATAGCCTGCTCCACGGTCCAGCCCTGGTGCTCGACGGTCTCCAGAAGCTTGCCGCGGGGGCTCGTCGCGTCGCGCCATTCGCGCAGACCCGCGATCATACCGGCCCGCATCTGCGGCGTGGCGGCCAGACGCGTGGTCGAGCGGCCTCTGGAGCGGGCGCGGTCCACGTCCTGGGCGTTGGCGTCGGCGATCTCGGCCCAGGCGGCCTCATCCTCCAGCCTGGCGGCGAAGGCCTCGAAGAAGGCGGTGACGGCGGCGTCGGACACCGCGCCCATCTTCTGGAACGCGGCGTAGGCGCGCCCGACGGCGGCGGCGGCCGTCGCCTGCTCGGCGGCGGGGACCAGCAGCAGGTCGCCGGTGTCGTCCACCACCAGCAGGCGGTCTCCCGGCCGGAAGCGCTGGGCGAGGTCGGCGGAGACCAAAGCCACGCGGTCCCCGCCGAAGGGGATCGGCTGGCCAGGGGTCAAGCGCTCAAGATTGCCGGTGCTCATGGCGGCGTCGTTTAGCGCGCATCGGCCCATGGAGCCACAGGCGCCGTTCCTCAGCACGCGACGATAAGCGTCTTAGTTGCTAGAAGGGCCCGCCGTTACGATATGCGGTGGGAGCTTAAGTCCCTAGGAGCCTGCCCTGACCCCCGAATCCGCGCCCGTCGCCGCCAAGAAGCCCCGCACGCCCCGCAAGCGCGCGGCCGAGAAGCCGCAGCTTTCGAAGGGCGACATCCAGGCCCTGCAACAGCTGATCGTCGATCGGCTGGAGGACGACAAGGCCATCGACATCGTCGTCATCGACGTGACCGGCAAGAGCCCGATGGCCGACGCCATCGTGGTGGCCTCCGGCCGCTCGCAGCGCCACGTCGCCGCCTCCGCCGACCACCTGCTGCGCGCAATCAAGGAAGCGGGCTACGGCAATGCGCGGGTCGAGGGCCTGCCGCACGCCGACTGGGTGCTGATCGACACCGGGGACATCATCATCCACCTGTTCCGGCCCGAGGTGCGCGGCTTCTATCAGATCGAGAAGATCTGGTCGGTCCGCTCGCCCATCGAGTCCGACGAGGCGCGCGCCGCCGCCGCCCCCACCGACGGCGACGAGACCCGCGTCTCCGGGTAGGCCGTTGCGGATCACCCTGCTGGCTGTGGGGAAGCTGGGCCGCGCGCCCGAGGCTCAACTCGCCAAGGACTATGCCGAGCGCGCCACCGCCGCCGGCAAGAGCTTGAGCCTCTCCCCCGTCGAGATCGTCGAGGTCGAAGCCAGGAAGCCCGGCAAGGCCGCCGAGGGCGAGGCCCTGGCCGCCGCCATCGAGGCGGGGGCCTACCTCATCGCCTGCGACGAGCACGGTCAGGCCCGCACCTCCCGCGAACTCGCCGCCCATGTGGCCCTTCTGCGCGACCGGGGCGAGCGGCGGCTGGTGTTCGCCGTGGGCGGGGCCGACGGGCTGTCCCCCGACATCCTCGCCATGGCCCGCGAGCGCCTGGCCTTCGGGGTCCAGACCTGGCCCCACGCCCTGGTGCGCGCCATGCTGGCCGAGCAGGTCTACCGCGCCGTCACCATCCTTGGCGGCAGCCCGTATCATCGCGATTAAATCCCCTCTCCCCTCGTGGGGGAGGTGATGACCAGCGAATTCCGCTAGCCTCGCCTAGATGCTTCGCCGCGCCCTTCCCCTGTTGTTCGCCATGCTGGCGCTCACCCCGCTCGCCGCGAGCGCGGCCCAGGCGCCGGCCGGGCGCGCCGGCGAGGTGCAGGACCTGCGCCGCAAGCTGACCGACCTCGGCCAGTCCACCCAGGCCAATGAACGCACCATGGCCCAGGAACGGGCCCGACTGGAGATCCTCAATATCCGCGAGGCCGAGCTCACCGCCCGCATCGCCCGCAACCAGGGCCAGCTCGTGCACCTTCTGGCCGCCCTGCAGGCCTTCCAGCGCCAGCCGCCGCCGCCCCTGCTGGTCAGTCCGCGCTCGGCCAAGGACGCGGTGCGGGCGGCGATCCTGATCCGCGCCATCGCCCCCGGCCTGGAAGCCCGCGGCCGGGCCTTCGCCGTCCAGGCCGAGGCGATCCGCAAGCTGCGCCGGGAGGCGGCCATCGCCTCGGCCTCCTATTTCCGCGCCGAGAGCGACGTGGCCGAGGGCCAGGTGCGCATCGACGCCCTGGCCCAGCAGAAGAACGCCCTGGAGCAGGACCTCTATCCGGGAGTCCGGGCCGCCGAGGCCCAGGCCAGGGCCCTGGCCGCCCGCTCGGGCTCGGTGGGCGACCTGGTGCAGGGGCTGCGCGGCCCGCAAGGCGCGGAGAACCAGGCGGCCGGGGACAAGGCGCCAGAGCGGCTGATCCAGCCGGTGCAGGGCATGGTGGAGCGGCGGTTCGGTCAGAGGAGCGGCGGAAACGGGCGTTCCGAGGGCTGGACCTACGCCGTGCGCGAGGGGGCCGTCGTGCTGGCCCCGGCCCGCGCCCAGGTCGATTACGCCGGGCCGCTCAGGGGGTGGGGCAATGTGGTGATCCTGCGGCTCGGCGGCGGCTACCACATGGTCCTGGCCGGCATGGACAAGGTTTCGACCGGGGCCGGACGGACGGTGGCGGCGGGCGAGCCCGTGGGGCGCATGGCCGAGGGCGGCGGGGAAACACCCAAGCTCTATCTGGAGGTGCGCAAGAATGCGGCGCCGATAGATCCCGCGCGATGGCTACCTGCGACCTGAGTACGCATGAGACAGCGTGCGCCTGTTGCCGCGAGGGGTTAGGGAGTATTTCATAAGCATACGGCTTACGTAGTAGCGTGGCCGTAACGGGCGGAGTCGGCAGCTTTTCTCGAGGATCTGATGCGCAAAATCCTGTTGGTCGGCATTTCCACTTTCGCCCTGGGCGCGGGCGCCATGGCTTTCGCGAGCCAGCAGACCAAGTCGCCCAAGGCCGAGACGTACAAGATGCTCGAGCTGTTCGGCGACGTGCTCGCCACGGTCGAGCAGCAGTACGTCGTGCCGGTCGACGACAAGAAGCTGATCCAGGCCGCCATCGACGGGATGCTGACGTCCCTCGATCCGCACTCCGGCTACCTCGATCCGGACGGCTTCGACGACATGCGCGACCAGACCCGCGGCGAGTACGGCGGGCTGGGCATCGTGGTCACCGCCGAAGACGGTGCGGTCAAGGTGGTCTCGCCGATGGACGGCACCCCGGCCACCCGCGCGGGCATCCTGGCCGGCGACTACATCACCGCCATCGACGGCGAGACGATCATCGGCCGCTCCCTGAACGACGCGGTCAAGGCCATGCGGGGCGCGGTGGGCACCACCATCACCCTGACCCTGGCGCGCGAGAAGGCGGACCCCTTCTCGGTCAAGCTGACCCGCGAAGTGATCAACGTGAAGTCGGTCACCGCCAAGATGGAAGGCGACTACGGCGTCCTGCGTATCTCCGGCTTCGACGAGAAGACCGGCGACGAGACCAAGGCGGCCCTGCGCGATTTCAAGGCCAAGAACCCCAAGATGAAGGGCATCGTCCTCGACCTGCGCAACAATCCGGGCGGGCTGGTGGACTCCGCGGTCGAGACGGCCTCGGCCTTCCTCGACGGCGGCGAGGTGGTGTCCCAGCGCGGCCGCGAGACCCGCGACATCCAGCGCTACAACGCCAAGGCCGGCGGCGACATGGTCAAGGGCCTGCCCATGGTCGTGATCATCAACAACGGCTCGGCTTCCGCGTCGGAAATCGTCGCCGGCGCCCTGAAGGACCGTCGCCGGGCCGAGGTCATCGGCCTGACCAGCTTCGGCAAGGGCTCGGTGCAGACCGTGATCCCGCTGCGGGGCGGCGTCGACGGCGCCCTGAAGCTGACCACGGCGCGCTACTACACGCCGTCGGGTGAATCGATCCAGAAGACCGGAATCGCCCCCGACCTCGAGGTCGCGCGCACCAAGCAGGAAGCCGAGCTGATGGCCGACCAGTCGCTGCAGTTCAGCGAGGCCAGCTTCCACAACGCCCTCGACGCCTCCGAAGGCAAGGCCCGCAGCGCGGCCCACACCCCGGCGGAGATCCCGCCCGAGGGCTACGACACCAAGAAGGACGACTTCCAGCTCACCCGCGCCATGGACGTCTTGAAGTACGGCTCGGTGCAGGCGGCGGTGAAGGAGAAGCCCTACCTCACCTACGCCAAGGCGGAGCCAAAGTTCACCGTCGCCAAGGCGGGTGCAGCGGCCGCGACCACCACCGACGGCGGCGCCCCAGCCCCGGCGGCGGGCGCCGCGGCTCAGTCCGCCAAGCCCACCCCGCCGTCCGCCGTGGCGCCGGCCGACAAGATCGGCCCGTCCCAGCGCGCGCCGGCCGTCGAACCGGGCGCCAAGGCCAAGTAGGATGGCTTGACCGGTCCTGTCTGGAGCGCGGTCAAGCCCTACGTCCGCAACGTCCTCAAGTTCGGTTTCGCCCTCGGCGATGACCTCAAGGCCCTGCCGGCCCGGCTGACACAGCCGGGCCGTCTCGGCGAGCCCTTCAATGTGGTCCACCACGTCGGCGGCGGCGACTTCCGCGCCGTCGGCGATCAGCTCCTCGCCACCCTGATCGAGCACGGCGCCCTCACGCCTGAGGACGTGGTGCTGGACATCGGCTGCGGGACGGGGCGGGTGGCCGAACCCCTCTCCCGCTTCCTCTCGGACAAGGGCGGCTACATCGGCTTCGACCTGACACCGCGGGCGATCGTCAGTTGCCAGCTGCGCTACAGGAAGCGCCGCCCCGATTTCCGCTTCGTCTGCGCCGACATCCAGAACGGCCTCTACAATACCAGGGGCGCGGTGGCCGAGGACGGCTATCGTTTTCCCACCGCGGACGGCGAAGTGAGCTTCGCCTTCGCGACCTCGGTGTTCAGCCACATGCAGGGCGGGCCCATCGCCCACTATCTGAACGAGACGGCCCGGTCCCTGGGGCCGGGCGGGCGTTTCCTGTTCACCGGCTATGTGCTGGACGAGGCGTCGCTCGCCGCCATCGCCGAGGGGCGCTCCGGCCTGCCCTTCCACCCCTGGCGCGACGGCGCCTGGGTCCAGCACGCGGACCATCCCGAAGGCGCCATCGCCCACACGGCGGAGTCCTTCCGCGCCATGATCGCGGACGCCGGCCTGACGGTGCGGGACTTCCGCACGGGCGCCTGGCGGGGAGCCGCCGACTACCAGGGCTGGCAGGACATGTTCGTGGTCGAAAAGAGCTAACGCTTCTTCCCCAGCTCGGTGGCGATGTCCTTGACCATGCGGCCGACCTTGCGGTGGGCGGCGGTGATCTGGTCGCGGGTCACGCCCCAGCGCTTCATCCAGTACTCGACGGCCTGACGCTCGGTCAGGTCCAGGCGGTCCTTGTCGATGAAGCCGCGCTTGTCCTTCAGGCCGGCCATTCGCGCCTCACTCCGCCGGGAGCTGGTTCTCCGACCGCTTGGACATCATGCGGTCGAACTCGCCCCAGACGCCCTCGGCCCCCTGCCACTGGCCGCGGGTGGCGGCCTTGGAATATTCGGTGGAGCGGGCCTCGAAGAAGTTGGCGTGCTCGACGCCCGAGAGCATCGACTGCAGCCAGGGCAGGGGGTTCTCCCGCACCCCGTAGATCTCGGGCAGGTCGAGCTGGCGCAGGCGCCAGTCGGCGATGAAGCGGATGTAGGACTTGATGTCCTCGGGCGTCATGCCCTGCACCTCGCCCGCCTCGAAGGCGAGGTCGATGAATTTGTCCTCCAGTCCCACCACCGTGCGGCAGCAGTCGACGATGTCGTCGGCCACGGACTTGGTGACCACGCCGGTCTCGGCGGCGAAGGCGCGGTAGAGCTGGACCATGCCCTCGCAGTGCAGGCTCTCGTCGCGCACCGACCAGGAGACGATCTGGCCCATGCCCTTCATCTTGTTGAAGCGCGGGAAGTTCATCAGCATGGCGAAGCTGGCGAAGAGCTGCAGCCCCTCGGTGAAGGCGCCGAACATGGCCAGGGTGCGGGCGATGTCCGCCTCGGTCTCGACCCCGAAGGTCTGCATGTAGTCGTGCTTGGCCTTCATGGCCTCGAACTCGAGGAAGGCGGAGAACTCCGCCTCGGGCATGCCGATGGTCTCGAGCAGCAGGGCGTAGGCCGCGATGTGGATGGTCTCCATGTTCGAGAACGCGGAAAGCATCATCTTCACTTCGGTCGGTTTGAAGACGCGGGCGTAGCGCTCCATGTAGTTGTCGTTCACCTCGACATCCGACTGGGTGAAGAAGCGGAAGATCTGGGTCAGGAGGTTGCGCTCGCCGTCGTTGAGCTTGGCCGCCCAGTCCTTGCAGTCCTCGCCGAGGGGCACTTCCTCGGGCATCCAGTGGACCTGCTGCTGCTTCTTCCAGAAGTCGTAGGCCCACGGATAGCGGAACGGCTTGTAGGAGTAGGAGGGCGTCAGGAGCCCGGGCTTCTTGGCCCCAATGATCTTTGTCGTGGCGGTCATAAGCTGCCGTTCCGTTCACCAGCCGCGCGAATCGCGACCGTCCTTCACCAGGATCGAACGCCTATCCTGAACGAGCCGTTTACTACGTCTAGTGGCCACAATGTCCTCACCCACAGCATATGGGGCGCCTGTGGATGAATTTCAGGATCAATGCCAGCGGATCGGGGGCTTGGTCGCAACTTGCGGCCGCCAGCTGACGGTCACCCCGAAGCGGTGATCGCGGCGGCTGCGCAGGCCAAAGCGCAGGAACCGCACCCGCTCGTAGACATAGCCGAGGGACGCCTGCACGCCGCCGCGCCGCCAGCCCAGGCCGGCCGAGGCCTGGCCCACGAAGCCTCCCCTGTCGAAGGCCAGGTCCGGCCCGTCGTTGTCACCGGGGAAGCGGTAGCCAAGCGCCCGCTTGCGGATGGCGGCGAACAGGAACCAACGGCCCGCATCGTCCGCGGCGCCGCGCGCTCGAATTGGATTGGCCGACCGCCCACGCTTGCCATCGGTGGGGATGGCCGTCGCCGCGAAAGCGCCCTGCCCCGAGAGGACCGCGAAATCGGCGGCGAGGCGCGGGTCGAAGTCCGGATGGCGGAAGGGCTCGGCCCAGTTGGTCACATAGACGAGGTCGTCGATCCCCGCCCACTCGCCATCTCGCAGGCCGGCGGCGGTGACGGGCTGGAAGGCCGCCTCGGCCGGTGTTGCGTCCGCGGGGATCTCCCAGCGCACCAGGCCGCGGCCGGGGATGAACTGCTCGGCGTAGAGCACCCCCTTCCGCGGGGGCCCGGAAGGCGAGGGCGCGCCGCGGATCGCCAGGGGCTTGAAGGCGGCGCCGGCGAGGCTGCCGCGGGTCGCCGCATCGGCCGGTGCGGCGCATGCGGGGGCGCCGATGCAGACCGCACCCATCGCCACAGCAGACGCCAACGCCAACCCAAGTCTCGACAGCGGACCTTCCCCACAACGCCGGTCGCACGGGGTTATTCTGCCCGATCAAAGGCTTGTCGCCACAAGGCGTCCCTCTGCAGGGGATTTTTTCGCCTCCTTGACGGCCCTTT
This sequence comes from Caulobacterales bacterium, assembly GCA_947474395.1. Classification (GTDB taxonomy): domain Bacteria; phylum Pseudomonadota; class Alphaproteobacteria; order Caulobacterales; family Caulobacteraceae; genus CANJID01. Next base: position 3,006 of record CANJID010000022.1, on the reverse strand, counting down.
GCCCCCTTCCTAGCGTCGCGGGAGGCCGGAGTGAGCGTCATGGACCAGAACGGCGAGGCGGGCGTCAGGGCCGCCCTCCATTACCTCGCCCCCGGCTCGCGGGTGAATCGGCGCTTCGTCGGCCCCGGCGTGGAGCTGAACACCGGCACTTACGAAACCCATCAGGTGCTGATCCGAGACGCGCGGACCAGGGGCGCCCCCTTCGACCTCGACACCCACGGCTTCACCCTGGCCGGCCACGAGAGCGCGGTGGCCGACTTCCGCGACAAGGCCGAGGTGGAGCAGGCCTATCCCTGCGAGGTGGACGCCCTGATCAAGGCCCTCACCGGCGCGGACATGGTCCTGTCCCTCGGCTGGATCCTGCGCAGCGCGGGCGAGACCGGCGCCGAGGTGCAGCCTCCCGCCGCGGACGTGCACGTCGACATCGTTCCCGAGACCGCCCGGCGCCGCTTCCTGGAGGAGCGGCCGGAGGTCCAGGGCCGCGGCTACAGCCGGTTCCTGATCACCAGCCTCTGGCGCGCCTTCTCGCCCCCGCCCCAGGACCGCCCGCTGGCCCTATGCGAGGCCGGCAGCGTCGGGGCGGAGGAGGGGGTTTCCAATACCCTGGTCTGGGTCGACGCCATGCCGTCGGCGGAGGCGATGCTGGCGCCGATCGAGGGGGAGGACCGCATGCCGGCGGCCTCGGTGTTCCGCTACAGCCCGGCCCATCGCTGGTGGTACTTCCCGGACATGACCCGCGGCGAGGTGCTGCTGTTCAAGCTGCACGATTCCGACCGCACCCGCGCCTGGCGCACGCCCCACAGCGCCTTCGCCGACCCCAGCCGCCCGGATGCGCGGACGCGGGAGAGCATCGAGTTCAGGACGGTGGCGTATTTCGCCTAGCAAAGCAGGTTGGCACCTAAGTGCGACGATCTGACTCGGCGCCTTTTGGTCCGCAATTTGCAACCACAATGCGGAACCCAGTTTGCGCATTCCGGGTTCGATTGCCGGAGGCTGCAATGGCGCTGCTAGATGCTTTCTTATCCAACGACAACGCACCGCTCGGCATCGTCGTCGAAATCATCGAAGTAGCTGACGCGCCAGGGCATTGGCTCGTCGAAGCCGTTGATCACGGATCCGAAGGGGAAGTCTATCGTGCGACATTCGATGGCACGAAAGCCCGGGAGCGGGCGCTGGATTACGCGCGCTTGACGTACGGCATCCCGTCCGACGCAACCCACATCTCCACGTCGATTTGATCAACGCAGGTCTGCGCGCGACTGTGGTTGTGGTCGGTGCGCCAGGAACCAGCCAATTCTTCCACGTCGAAAATATTGCCTACCATCATACAGCGCCATTCACCGCCCGGCGGGAGCCCGCTGGACGACCCGCCCCCGTATTGGAAGACCAAGACTTGGGGGAGCCCGTTTTTGGTCCCCAGGACGTGTGCACACACCTCCCGCCTGTGACCACCGTAGGTCAGGGACACAGGCTTGCCGGCGATCATAGCGGCGCGGAGACGTTCGTAGATCAAGCTCATGGCTTCTACCTAGCTTGGGGCCTGCGCTACTGGCAGGCGAGGCATTCCTCGTAGTCGGTCTTGGCGGCATCCGTGTCGAAGATGACGGCGGCGGCGGCTTCCTGGCCGGCGAAGGCGGCGCGCTGCACCGACTTGGAGCGCAGGTAGTAGAGGCTCTTGCAGCCCCGCTCCCAGGCGGTCCAGTGCAGCATGTGCAGATCCCACTTATCGATGTCGCCCGGCAGGAACAGGTTGAGCGACTGGGACTGGCAGATTTCCGGGGTGCGGTCGGCGGCCAGTTCGACGATCCAGCGCTGGTCGAGCTCGAAGGCGGTCTTGTAGACGTCCTTCTCATCCTGGCTGAGGAACTCCAGGTGCTGCACCGAGCCTTCGTGCTCGAGGATGCCGCCCCAGACCTCGGACGTGTTCATGCCCTTCTCGTCCAGCAGCTTTTCCAGATAGGGGTTCTTCACCGCGAAGGTGCCCGACAGGGTCTTGTGGCTGTAGATGTTGGCGGGGATCGGCTCGATGCCCGCCGAGGTCCCGCCGCAGATGATCGAGATCGAGGCCGTCGGAGCGATGGCCAGCTTGTGTGAGAAGCGCTCCATCACGCCGCGGTCGGCGGCGTCCGGGCAGGGTCCGCGCTCCTCGGCCAGGGTCTTGCTGGCCTTGTCGGAGGCCCGGCGCAGGGCCTTGAAGATGCGCATGTTCCAGGACTTGGCCAGGGCCGACTCGAAGGGCACGTTCTGGGCCTGAAGGAACGAGTGGAAGCCCATCAGGCCGAGGCCCACCGAACGCTCGCGCATGGCGGCGTAGCTGGCCGGAGCCATGGCGTCGGGCGCGCGGTCGATGAAGTCCTGCAGCACATTGTCGAGGAAGCGGAACACGTCCTCGACGAAGGTCGGGTGGTCGCGCCATTCCATGAACTTCTCGGCGTTGACCGAGGACAGGCAGCAGACGGCGGTGCGGTCGACGCCCAGGTGGTCCTTGCCCGTGTGGAGCATGATCTCCGAGCAGAGGTTCGACTGGCGGACCTTCATGCCCAGCTCGCGCTGATGCTGGGGCATGGCCCGGTTCACGGTGTCGGAGAAGATCAGGTAGGGCTCGCCGGTCTGCAGGCGAATCTCCAGAATCTTCTGCCAGAGCGAGCGGGCGTCGACGAGGCGGACCACCTCGCCGGTCTTGGGCGAGCGCAGGCCGAACTGGGCCCCGTCGCGCACGGCTTCCATGAACTCGTCGGTGATCGAGATGCCGTGGTGCAGGTTCAGGGACTTGCGGTTGAAGTCGCCCGAGGGTTTGCGGATTTCGAGGAACTCCTCGATCTCCGGGTGGTGCACGTCGAGATAGACCGCCGCCGAGCCGCGCCGCAGGGAGCCTTGGCTGATCGCCAGCGTTAGCGAGTCCATGACCCGGATGAAGGGGATGATGCCCGAGGTCTGGCCCGCGCCCTTGACCTTCTCGCCGATGGAGCGGACCCCGCCCCAGTAGGTGCCGATGCCGCCGCCGTT
>CANJID010000021.1 GCA_947474395.1 Caulobacterales bacterium | reverse complement strand
CGCTCGCCGGGGGTCGTCTTCGAGGGTAAGGGTTTTGATCTCATCTTCGTTCCTACGTCACTGCGATGAGACCAAAACCCTCCGTTAGCGGGAACCCTCAATCTGTCTCACTGGTGCTGACGGCGGACACCGGTATTACGTCTCGGCGCCGCTGCAGCAGGGCGCGCGTCGCCTCGCCGCCGACACCGCGCTCCGCCGCGTGCCGGCCATCGCCCTGGACGAGGTAGTGCTCTTCCGGATGTCGAGCATCGCCCGGTCGGCTCATCAACCCCTCAGCTGGCCATCAGCAAGGCCCTTGCTCCGTCGGGTCGAGGTCCAGCGTGGGGCTTTGCGGATCTCGGTCCATCGCAGTCTCCTAGCCGGCCCTGGCGCCGACCTCGCCATGGAGCTTGGCGCTTTCGAGCGCAGCCTTCCCGCTGGCGAGTGTCTCGCGATCGACGAGCGCGACCCCGACCTCGTCCAGCTGACGATGCCGTTGGCGCTGAAACTGAGGGGCGGACGCTCCTGGCTCACCGCGCCGAACGGGCGGGCGCTCGTCGACCAACGGGTCGATCCGGTTCTCGCCCGCGCCCTACAGCGCGCCCATCAGACCCTCGCCAAGCTCAACGCCCGGCCCTGGGCCAGCATCGACGTCCTCCGCACGGCCAAGACCACGACAGGCTCCTATGAGCAGCGCCTGCTACCGATCGGGTTCCTGGCACCCGAAATCCAGATGGCGATCCTCGACGGGACCCAGCCGGCAGGCCTGAAGCTGGAGCAGCTGCTTCGTGATGGGGTGCCGCTCGCCTGGGCCGACCAGCGCAGGCTGCTGGGATTTTGAAGTCCCACGAGGGGCGAGAAATTACCCACGATCCGCTGGGGAAATTCCCACGGCCGCCCGAGCATATTCCCAAGCGCCCACGCTAAGTCATTGATCTGAAACGGTCGCTGATCAGCGCGCGAGATGTTCGCGTCGCCGCCAGCGCGAAATTACCCAGTAAATACCCACGACATTGGGAAACTCCACTGGATCATGGAGGCGCGGAGACGCGCCCGGCGAATGGGCCGTGCGGCGCTGGGAAAGCGACCGAACGTGGGACTTGGGTGGAGAGGTGGGCGGGAATTCAGCCGACAATAGCGGGGCTTAGCGGCGGGCAGCCGGGGGGAGGAGGCGTCCCCAGGTTGGTGGCGGTGCAGGCAGTCGGGCGACAACTCGTCTCCGGCCTGCGGTGATGGATCAATCGAAGCTGCTTCGAAACTGCCGAGGCGATTGACCGTATCGCTGGCGGAACGATCTGCTGAAGTGGGCAAGGTCGCTGAAGCCCCAGGCATAGGCGATTTCGCCGACCGGAAGGCAGCGATGGCCCGGATCGCAAAGGTCCTCGCGGCAACGCTTCAGGCGCGCGGCCCACACCCACTTCATCAGGCTGACCGGCTGATCGCGAAAGAGTTCGTGCAGGTGGCGCGCCGACAGGCCCACGCCGCGGGCGATCTGGTCTACATCGAGCTGCGCATCGTGAAGGTTGTCCATGACGTAGCGGCGGACGCGGTGGCGGTGCATCAGCTTGATCCGCGTCGGCAGGACTTCGGTCTCGCCAACGGAGCCCATGGCGGCGGCCAAGGCCGGGGGGAAGGCGTCTGCGAGCTGGTCGGCGGCCTCGTCGGTCAGCTCTGGCGCAGCCTTGAACACGGTTTCCAGCAGGTTGCGGAACACTGAGCCCGCGCCCTTGTCGGTGGAGATCGGATAGGCGGTCATGCTCTCCAGGTGCGGGGCGATTTCGCGCAGCCGCGCCCGCGGGAGGTAGACCGAATAGGTGTCGATCTCGCCGGTCTGGATCTCGAACGGCCGCGACGGATCGATGACGAAGATGTCTCCGGGCAGGATGCGGGCGTCGCGGTCGTTCTGCGAGACCTGGACCTCGCCTTCCCGGTGGATGCTGACCAGCAGGTTCGAGGCGCGGGTTCGGGCGGCGCCCGCGAAGAAGGTCCGGTGCGGCGAGAAGCCCAGCCGCGCCACGTGCAGGCGCCCCGAGCGATAGGCCAGCATCTCGGAGACGAAGGGCTTGTCGTCCGTCGGGCTGACGGCAAGCTCGACGGAGAACAGGCTCGACAGCGTGCTCTCGAAGGCGCGGGGGCGATGCGCCTCCGGCCCCATTCCGCTGCTGAACGTCTGCGCCTGCATCGCGCGATAGGACCCCCGGCCGGCGTTTCGATCAAGTTCCTTTGCGCCCCCAGTCAAGTCGCCGAAGGCGGGGCCTGCTACCCCTAGTGCCTCAAGGCCCGAGAAGGCCGGGCGGGAGGGCGCAGCCCGTGACGATGCGGCGGAAAGGGGCGGCCATTGGCGTTTTTCTTCCTTATTCGTTAGTCTTCGGCATTGGTTGGAACACATAGGGCGTTGAACGAGGGCTCGGGTAAATCTTGACGGCGGCTGGCGCATTCAGCCGTCTCGTGTTGCAACATCATGCGGGTCGATAATCTTTCGCCTGCTTTGAATACGGCCACGGCAGGACCTTCGCCCGGATTTCCTTTTGCACGTGGCGCTCAACACCGGGCTTCTTTGAGCCTCCGTTGGGCTCGCCCCACACCACCGTGACTTCTTCGCCGAACGCGGCCTGTCCTTCCTCGATGGTCGCCAGCGAGACCCATTGGTGATCGACCGACAGATAGGCCGGGTAGGTGGACAGGCCGATCATCGCCCCGCCGGACATCACCATGTCGTAGGGGTGCGCAGCGTAGTGGGCGGAGGGTAACTCCATAAATTTGCCGTTGTTGCGGCCCTTAAGGATGCTCGACGCCACCGCCAGCACGTCGTCAGCGTTCCATTCCAGCGTCACCTTCCGGCGATGCGGCTGGTCCTTCATTCGCTGCAGCGCCTCCCGACCGACGAAGTCATGGCCGAAGTTGATGAGGCGGCCGTAGTCGAGATCCCAGGGGGTGAGGTAGTAGTCCTCGATGTTGTTCGAGACAAAGCTGCCGCCGATCGAGGCGACCGCCTCGAAGGAGCTCCCCGGTAGCCACTCGCGATAGGCCCGCAGGTCCTCGCCCGAGTAGATCGCCTGGAGCGGTGACGGAATCCAGCCCGCCTCCACGGCACAGCTGCCATAGGCGCGGCCGCCCACCTGGCGAAGTCCGAACTCCGCGCCGGCCTCGACGATCGCGTCACGGACGGCGTCGCGCTCATTCCAAGGGCCCCAGAACTCCAGCCCCAGGGCGCCGACGAAAGAGTGGCCAAGAGCCCGGACCTGGCGCCCGGCAATGTTGATCACCCCCATGCGGAAGAAGCCTATCTTCTCAATCGGGCCGCCATTTAGCTTTTCCAGCAGCGCCCAGGCGTTCGGACCTTGCAGCTCGAAGCGGTAGGTCTTGCGGAGGTTCGGGTTATTGACCGAGCGTTCGTCACGCTCGTAGCGGACGTCGTATCCGCCGCGCTCAATGTTGTACTGAATCCAGTTCGCCACCACCGGGCGGCCAACGATGTTGACCTTGAAATCCTCAAGTCCGAACAAGACCATGTCGCCGATAAGGTACCCATCTGGCGTGCAACAGACGATTTGCTTGCCCTTGTCGCGCCCGTATTTGGCGAAGGAATTAACCGCCAGCTCCGACAACAGGCGGATTGTGTCCGGCCCCTCCACGTAGAGGTCGGTCATATGTAGCGACTGGTCGAGCAGACCGACCGTCTCGCGCCATGACCTTTGCTCCTCCCGCCAGTTCGTGAACTCGGACTGGACGGGGTAGATGTAGGCGCCGACCGGAACGTCGCGCAGGAACTTGGCCGGATTGCCGAGGCGGTCCATTTTATCTTGCAGACTATCGTATGTCGTCATTGGGCTCGCTCTAAAGGCTGTTTCAAAGGTCGCCGATGCGCGTCATCACCTTGCGCATCAGTTCGATCAGAAGGCGGCGCTCCTCCTCGGTAAGGGCGGCGAGCAGCTGGTCCTCGCGGGCGAGGGCGATCTCGCGCAGCTGGGCATAGAGGTCCCGTCCCTTGTCCGTGATTTCGTACGGCTTGGTGCGGCCCACGAACCGGCCCTGAACGGGGGCGATAAGGCCCCTCTCTTCCAGCTTGCCCACCGAGCGGCTCACCGCAGCCGCGTCCATCGCAATCAAGCCCACGATCTCCTGTGAACTCGCGCCCTCCAGGGCGAGGATGGACGCCAGCACCCGCCAGTCGCCAATGCCGATCCCGAACCGTTGGAGGTAGATGCGCGAAGCGGTGGCCGTCCAACGGTTGGAAATGGTCCCTAAGAAGAAAGGGAAATAGCTTTGGAGATCGATGGGGGCGGGAGGCATGGCGAGAGCTGATCATGCCAAAGTTGACATGTCAAATTAACGGGCCAACGTCCCGGAGAAGACGCTTGGCTGATCCGATCCCGCTGGCGGCTCCTCTTGACGAAGCGACCGGACCTGCAGAGCGGACGCGCCGTGACTCGAGCGCCGGCCTCCTTTCCCCCGACGACCACCGACGGTCCTGGCGGACGGCCTCAAGACCCTGGGAGTCGACCCCAAGCGGATCAGGGCGGTGCTGATCACCCTCGGCCATGCAGATCACTTCGGGGGCGCGGCCTACCTGCAGACCACTGTCGGTCCGACCGGTCCGGCGTTTCGATCAAGTTCCTTTGCGCCCCCAGTCAAGTCGCCGAAGGCGGGGCCTGCTACCCCTAGTGCCTCAAGGCCCGAGAAGGCCGGGCGGGAGGGCGCATGACCGACCACGCGGCGACAATGGGCGGCGAGAACAGCCCACGCTATCCGGGCTGGACCGTCGTGCTCGCTTCGGCCGTCGCCCTCGCCTTCGGGCCGAGCACGGTGGCGGTGTTGAGCCTGGGCCTCTTCATGCGCCCGCTGCAGGCCGACTTCGGCTGGACCCGCACCGACGTGGCGCTCGCCACCACTATCGTGTCCTACATGGTCGTGGTGGTCTCGCCGCTGCAGGGCTGGCTGATCGACCGGTTCGGCGTGCGTAGGGTGATGCTGCCGTCCATCCCGGCCTTCGCTCTCGGCATCGCAGCCCTGTCGCTGTTGCCGCCGTTGCACTGGGTCTATTACGCCGCCTGGGTCGTCATCCCTTTCCTCGGGGTCGGCCTCTTTCCCCTGGCCTACGTCAAGGCGGTGAGCGGCTGGTTCCGCGGCCGCCTCGGCCTGGCCCTGGGAGTGACCAACGCCGGCGTCGCCGTCGGCGCCATGCTCGTCCCGCTCGTGGTCGGCTTCCTGATCCAGGGCTACGGCTGGCGCTCGGCTTACCTTGGGCTGGGTTGCATCGTCCTATTCCTGACCTTCCCCATAGTCTGGCTGTTCGTGCGCGAGCGGCCCGTCGACGCACCTGGCGGCGAGGCCGCGCGCCCCATGACCGGAGACAGCTTCGGGGCCGCGGCGCGAACACCGACCTTCGCGCTTCTGGCCGTCGCCTTCCTGCTGATCGGGGTGATGAACACCGCCATGATCGTCCACCAGGTCCCGCTGCTGGTGGACGGCGGCATGGCGCCGGGGCGCGCGGCCCTGGTGCAGACCGTATTCGGCCTGTTCGGCCTGTTTGGCCGGCTGCTCACCGGCACGCTGCTCGACCGCTTCTCGCCGACCCGGGTGATGATCGTCTTCATCCTCGGCGGCGCCTTGGCCTGCGGCCTCTATGCGATGGGTGCGGCGGGCGACATGGCCTTCGTCTGCGCCGCCCTGATCGGCCTGCTGTTCGGCGCCGAGTTCGACGTGCTCGGCTACATGATCAAGGGCCGCTTCGGCTTGAAGTCGTTCGGCCGGATCTACGGCGCGATCTTCGCCGTCTTCCAGTTCGGCGCCGGCTTCGGGGCCGCCCTTCTGCCCATGGCCCGGGACCGGTTCGGCTCCTACGCGCCGGGCCTGTGGATCTTCACCGGGCTCCTGGTGGCGGCCGCCATCGCCGTCGCCTGCATCCGCGGCGGCTTCAAGACCGAGAAACTGGCCGATGTCCCAGCCTGAGGCCCTTCCCACGGGTCGTCCCCGCACCCTGGACGAAGCCAAGGCCTGGATGCGCCAGCGGCTGGCCAAACAGCATCCGATGAACCTGGTGACCGAGGCCGTCGGCGGCCCGGTCATCGACGGGCTCGCCAGCCTCGATGGACAGACCTGGGGCGACGCCTGGGGCGCGGCCGGCGCCAGGGTCCGCGAGCAGGCGCGCGCCGCCGCAGCGGCCGGCGATCGCGACAGGGCCGCGGCACTGTTTCTGGAAGCTCACGGCCTCTACTTCCTGGGCCGCTTTCCCTGTCCTAACCATCCGAAGAAGCTCGAGAACGCCGCCTTGGAGCGAGACGCCTATCTCGAAGCGGCAGAGTACTTCGACATCTCCACCCGGCGCGTCGTAATCCCATTCGAGGGCCGGGAGGGCGAGGGGCGCGAGATCGCCTTCCTCTACCGCCGCCCCCCCGGCGCTGAACGGCCGCCGGCGGTGGTCATGTGGGGGGGGGTCGACGCCTGGAAGGAGCAGCTGACCGGGACCTCGGACCCCCTGCTGAAGATGGGCGTGGCCACCCTGGCCATGGACGGGCCGGGCACCGGCGAGAGTCCGGTCAAGGGCGGGATCGACGGGGAGCGCCAGTTCATCGCGGTGTTCGACTGGATCGCCGCGCAGGACGACCTCGACGGCGCCAAGGTCGGGCTACTGGGCCGCTCCTTCGGCGGCTATTGGGTCACCAAGCTCTGCCACACCCACCCTGAGCGCATCGCGGGCGGGGTCAGCTGGGGCGGCGGCGCCCACCATATGTTCCAGCGCGACTGGGTCGAGGCGTCCCGCTTCCCCGATAGCTATCTGATGGAGCTGGTCGAGACCCGCAGCCGCATGCTGGGGGCGGCCAGCGACGCCGAATACATCGACTTCTTCAGGCGCCTGTCCCTGGTCGACCAGGGCCTCTTGGACCGTCCCTGCGCGCCGCTGCTGCTCGTAAACGGCAAGGCGGACAGGCAGTGCCCGGTCGAGGACATCTTCCTCCTCCTGGAGCACGGCTCGCCCAAGAGCGTGCGCCTGTTCCCCGGCGGCCACATGGGGCACACCCAGCGCACCGTCCCCACCATCGTCGAGTGGCTCGCCGACCAGGTCGGGGCGGCGTCATGAGCCGCAACTGGGTCCAGGCCATCCCCAGTCCCGAGGCCTACTGGATCAACCGGGTGCTCTACGACACCCAGCACAAGCCCGCCGAGATGGCCCGTTTCGACGCCGATCCGGCCGCCTATTGCAGGGATATGCCCCTGACCGAGGCCGCCAAGGCGCATCTGGCCGGGCCGGACATCGGCCAGCTCTACCTCGCCGGGGCCAATCCCTACCTGCTGCGCGCCCATTGCCTGCACCTGCGCATCCCGGAAGCCGACTACCTCGGCGCCCTGAGGGCCGTGGCGGAGGACCCTGCTGGTGGCTGAGATCGTCGGCGTCTTCGCGGCCAGCCACACGCCGGTCATGCTCAATTTTCCCGGCCTCATCGCCGAGGGCGACCTCGCCGAGGTCCAGGCGGGCTTTGCGGAGCTCGGCCGGCGCATAGCAGCCTGCCGCGCCCAGGCCATCGTCGTCATCTCCGACGACCACATGCACAACTTCTTCCTCGACAATCTGCCCGCCTTCGCCATCGGCGCGGCGGAGGGCTATGAGACGCCGATCGAGGCCTGGCTGAAGGCCGACAAGCGCGTCCTGCCCGGCGACCCCGTCCTCGGCGCCTATCTGGTGGGCGAGGCCTATGAAGCCGGGTTCGATCCGGCCCTGTCCCTCAACCTGACCCTGGACCACGGGACCTTGACGCCCCTGGAGTTGGCCGGGGTGGATCGGACAACGCCGATCGTGCCGGTCCTGGTCAATTGCGTGCAGCCGCCCCTGCCGACCATGCGCCGCTGCCTGGAGCTGGGCGGGTTCCTCGGGCGTGCCCTGCGCGTCTACACCGGCGTGGATCGGGTGGCGGTGCTGGCCACCGGGGGCCTGAGCCACGATGTCGGCACCCCGCGCATGGGCTTGGTCAACGAGGCCTTCGATCGCGGCTTCCTGAACCACCTCGGCGGCGGCGACGCCGCGGCCCTCCTCGACTTCGCAACCCGACAGGTCAACGAGGCCGGCAACGGGGCGGAGGAGGTGCGGATGTGGCTGACAGCACACGGCATCGCCGGGCCGGGCGGCCTGGACGTGATCTACTATAAGGGCCTGCCCGACTGGTACGCCGGCATCGGCGTGGCCCAGTGGCGGCTGGAAACATGACCGTGCGCACGGCCCTGATCGTCGGCGGTGGCGTCGCCGGCATGGCTGCGGCCATTTCCTTGCGCCGCATCGGCTATGAGGTCGACTTGGTCGAGCGCGATCCCAACTGGCGCGTGCAGGGGGCGGGGATCACCCTTACAGGGCCCACCCTCAGGGCGTTCCAGGCGCTCGGCGTTCTGGATGCGGTCGCCAGGGAAGCCTACACGGGCGAGGGCATCGACATCTGCGCGCAGGACGGCACGATTGTCTCCCGCCTTGAGACGCCGACGCCTGCGGGTTCGGTCGTGCCGGGCAGCGGCGGGATCATGCGCCCGATGCTGCACAACATCCTGTCGCAGCGCGTCAGGGCCAGCGGGGCTCATGTCCGCCTTGGGGCAAGCGTGGAGTCTATCACCCCGGATGGCCAGGCGGTGCTCACGACCGGAGAGTCACGAGCCTACGATCTCGTCGTCGGCGCCGACGGCATATTTTCCAAGACCCGCAAACTCATGTTCCCGGGCGGACCGGAGCCAGCGTTCACCGGGCAGGTATGCTGGCGGGTTTCGGCAGAACGGCCGCCGGAGGTGGTGCGCCGCCGCTTCTTCCTCGGTGGTCCGGTGAAGGTCGGGCTGTGCCCTGTGTCGCCTGACCGAATGTATATGTTTCTGCTGCAGTCCGTCCCCGAGAAGCCCCCTCGGCCGCTGAGCCCGCATCTCGACCTACAGGCGTTGTTGCAGGGTTATGGAGGGCCGCTCGCGCGGCTACGCGATGGCCTCGACGCCGACTCGGGCATCGCCGCCCGGCCTTTGGAGAGCTTCCTTGCTCCGCCACCCTGGCACAGGGGCCGCGTCATCCTGATCGGCGACGCAGCTCATCCCGCTACGCCTCAGCTCGCCTCGGGCGCCGGAATGGCGGTCGAGGACGCCCTGGTCCTGGCCGAGGAGGTCGGACGGGTCACTGAACCGGAGACGGCCTTCTCCGCGTTCATGGCGCGGCGCTATCCCCGGGCCCGCCTGGTCGTGGAGAACTCGGTCGAGATTGGCCGGCTAGAACAGGCCGGCGCGCCCCCCGCGGCCCAGACCGAGGTCGTCGAACGGTCCCTGCGCGCGCTGGCGGAGTCGTTCTGATCGTGGCCGCCGGGACGACGCCCGAGCGTGTGCTGCGCGGCACTGCGGTGCACGAGACCGCCCAGCGGTTGTTTCCCGGCTGAAACGCTGAAGCGGTGCGCGGACGCCGGACTATGACGAGGTCCCGGGGAACGGCTCGCCCCGCTTGCGCCGCCCGCCCGGTAAGCTCGCATGCTCGATCATTGGCGCTGGATTTCCACCGCTGAGACGATCGCGGCGCCCTTCGCCGGCCTGAACTGGAGGTCGAGCCGACCGCCCTTCACGTCCACGGGGAAGCTGCGGCGGAGGGCGGCGAGGGGGCCGGCGCCGGCGGCGGCGATGTCGAGCCGCTCCAGCTTGGGCGCGCCGTCGGCGAGGACGTCGAACTGGCGTTCGCCGGGCTTGGCGGAAGGCTCCACGAAGGTAAGCGTCACCTGGTAGCGCCCGTCAGACAGCGGGAGCCGGTAACGGAAATCCCCCTCCCGATAGGTTGCGGCGACGTCGGAGTCGGGCGTGCCGGAAATGGTCTTCTTTTCAGCGGCCCTGCCGTAGTCCGCCGCCCTGTTGACGGTGGCGGCGCGCCCGCCCTCGAAGAAATTGTCCGAACCGTAGCGGCCCGTCTGCGCCGTCGCAGCCATCAGGGCGCCGCTGTCGATCCGCATCGAGGCGGCCACGTCGGGCGCGACCCTCCAGATGATGGCGTCGCGCACCGGCTTCCCGCCGAACTGGCCCACGGCGACAAGGTTGTTGTCGCCAGGCTGAAGCCGGATGTTTGACCATACGCATGTCATCTGCTCGCAACGACGCCGCACCCCAAGCGAGCGGCCGTTCAGCCTGAGCTCCGTCGCGGACCCATTGCTGTAGACCCTCACGTCGGTCACGGCGTAGGCGCGGTCGACGTAGCGGCGGCCGTTGATGTGGACCGTCGGCGCCGGGGTCCAGTTGGCCTTGTAGAAGAAAAACGCGTCCTTCTTCACCTTCCGGTCGTAGGTGACGAGGCCCTTGGTGTTGATGTCGTCGGAGTCGCCTTCGTGGCGGACCGTGGTGGCGAAGTCGAAGCTGTTCCAGAGCCAGGTAGCCCAGAGGTAGGGCTTGGACTTGAGCGTTGCCCATGAGCTCTCGTGAACGTAGTTCTGATATTCCTCCGGCTGGTTGCGCCCCCGGGAGTCGACGGGCCCGCCCAGCGGATTGTCGGTGTGCATGGTGATGGCTCCGCCGGCGCCGTACTCGGCAACGGCAAGCGGCTGGTTCGGCCGGCGCACGTGGAGGGCGTCCAAGTGGGGACCGAGCTCGCCCACCGCACCGTAGTACCAGCCGAAGTAGCGGTTCGCGCCCGCCAGATCGGCGGCGGGCGCCACGATCGGGACGGCCGCGTTCGCGTCGAAAAGACGGCCCTCGCAGCAGTTGGCCTGGGTCGTCGGGCGGCTGGGGTCCTCGGCGCGCGCCAGGGCGCTCAGCTCGCGCAGCAGGGGCAGCGGGTCCGGCGGCTCGCCTTTGCCGCCGGCTAGGAACTGCGGGATGGAGTTGCCGAAGTCGACTTCGTTGGCGATGCCCCAGGCAGCCACAGAGGCGTGATTTCCGTTCTGCCGGATCAGCTCCTGCATCTGCTGACGAGCGTTCGCCAGGAGGCCGGGGGAGGCCTCCTGCTGGCCGGGGTTCACAGTCCAGGATGAAACCAGCGGAATCTCGTCCCACAGGATCAGGCCGTACTTGTCGGCGAGGTCGTGGATCGGCTGGCCGTGCTGGTAGTGGGTCAGGCGGATGGTGTTGGCGCCCATCTCCCGGATCAGCCTGACATCCGCCTCGATGTCGGCGGCGGTCGTGGCCCAGCCCTTGCCTTCGAGGTCCTGGTGCAGGCCCACGCCGTGCAGGCGCAGGGGCTTGCCGTTGAGCAGGAACCCGACTTGCGGGTCGAAGCGCATCTGCCGTACGCCGAACGCCTGGGCCAGCTGGTCGAGGCGGCGCCCGCCGCCGTCGCGCAGTTCCACGACCAGGCGGTAGAGGTAGGGGTCCGCCACGCCTTGCCAGAGTCGGGGCGCGCGCACGGTCAGGGTCTGCTCCACCTCGGAAGCGCCAGGGCGCAGGTCGAGCGTGCGCCTTTCCTCGGCGGCGATCCGGCCCTCGGCGCTGACGAGGCGGGCGACGACCGTGACCTTGGCGGCGGCCTGGCCGTCGTTGCTGAGCCTGGAGCGGACGCTGACGTCGGCCACACCCTTTTCCAGCCTGGCCGTGTGCGCGTAAACGCCGGGCCCGCCGAAATCGAGCATGGCGATGTGGACAGGGTCCGTCGCGATCAGCGAAACCGGCCGGTAAAGTCCGCCGTGCACGAAGAAGTCCCCCGACAGCGGCAGCACGTCGGCCGTCGTCGATCCGCTCGCTGGCGCGGTGTTGTCGGCCTTGACCACCAGGAGGTTCGGCTGGCCGGGCTTTAGGGCGCCGGTCGCATCGAGGCGGAAGCGGGAGAAGCCGCCCTGGTGACGGCCGAGCATGACCCCGTTCAGCCAGACTTCCGCGGTGCGGCTCACCGCGTCGAACTGCAGCCAGGCCTTCTTGCCGGTGAAGCTCGCCGGCGGCGTGAACGTCAGGCGGTACCAGCCCACACCCTGGTTCTTGTTCAGGACCTCCGGGGTGTTCAGCCGGCCGGCATGCGCCTCGGTATAGGCGCCCACGCGGTTCCAGGTGTGGGGCGTGCTGACCGTCTGCCAGCCGGCGTCGCTGAAGCCGGGACGCTCGGCCCCCGAAGCCTCGCCGAAGTGGAACCGCCAGCCCGCGGCGAGCGGCACGGTCTGCCTGACGGCGTCCGCGGAGGCGGACCCCCGCGGCGCGGCGGCCGTCGCCGGGCCGGCGCACAAGGCGAGGATGACCCCGGCCGCTTTCAGCATGGATCGCATAGGATGTCCTCCTGAGGGGTGTCGTTCGAGGCGAGGCTAGGATTTCCGAGCTTCCGGACCGGGCCGGACGCCGCGAGGATCTCGGCGATGAGCGCCTGGGTGGCGAGGGCCTCTTCGCCGGAGGCTTCGGGCGCGCCCCCGTTCGCCACGGCGCGGTGGAAGTCCTCGATCAGCGCCCGATGCGCGCCGTGCGGGAAGTCCATGGGTCGGACGCCGGCGCCGCTCGCGCTGTCGCCGCGCAACTGCTCGGACCGGCCGTCGAGGAAGTCCACGTCGAGCTTGCCGCCGGAGAGCACAACCGCCGCCCGGTCGCCGACGATCTCGATGCGCTCCGGCTGGCCCGGATAGCTGGCCGTGGTCGCCATGACCGTCGCCGAACCCCCGCCGGGCAGACCCAGCAGGGCCGCCACGTGGTCCTCGGTCTCCATCCGGTGCAGCGCCGTCGTCGAGGCCCGCGCCGCGATCACCTCGAACGGGCCCGCAAGGCTGCGGAAGAGGTCCAGGCTGTGGATCGCCTGAGTCATCAGCACGCCGCCGCCGTCGCGCGCGAGCGCGCCCCGGCCCGGCTCGTCGTAATAGGCCTGCGGCCTCCACCAGGGGACGGCCAGAGACGCGAACTGGATCCGCCCCAGGGCCCCCTCGGACATCAGGGCGCGAAGGCGGCGCGCGGCCGGGCGGAAACGGTGCTGGAGCACCACGCCGAGCTGCAGACGCGCGGCCCTGGCGCGGGCCACGATCTCGGCCGCCCGGGAGAGGCTCGCATCCAGCGGTTTCTCTATGAGCAGGTGCTTGCCGTGGGACAGGGCCAGGGCCGCTAGCTCGAAATGGGTGTCGGGGGGCGTCAGGAGGAAGACGGCGTCCACGTCCGGATCGGTGATTGCCGCTTCGACGTCGCAGGTGGTGGGGAAGGCGAAGCGCTCGGCGAAGGCGTCGCGGCGGGCGGCGGAGCGGGTCGCCATCCAGCGGACCTCGATGCGGTCCTGAAGCTCGGCCAGACTGCGGGCGTGGGGTTCGGCCGCCATGCCAAGTCCAACCACCGCGACCCGGAGCATCAGGCGCTCCCGGTCGATGCGGCGTGCGACGGTCTCAGGGCGGCCGCCCGCCGGGCGAGGCGCTCGATGGCCGCCCAGTCCCCCGCCTTTATGGCGGCGGGAGGGGTCAGCCAGGAACCGCCGACGCAGGCCACGTTCGGCGCGGCCAGGTAGTCGCGCGCGTTCTCCTCGGAAATGCCGCCCGTGGGGCAGAAGATCACGCCGGCGAAGGGCCCCCGGAACGCGCCCAGCACGGCGACGCCGCCGGCCGCGGCCGCCGGGAAGAACTTGAATGCGTCCAGGCCCAGCTCCAGGCCCGCCATGATGTCGGAGGCGGTCGCGACGCCAGGGATTACCGGTATCGGCCCCCCGGCCGCGAAGGCGGCGATCCCGGGAGAGAAAGCCACCTGCGCGCCGGCCCGGGCGGCGGCCTCGAGATCTCGGGCGTTCAGAACGGTGCCGGCGGCCGGGACGGCGTCCTCCACCTCCGCGGCTATGCGGGCGATCGCGTCGAGGGCGGCCGGCGTCCGCAGCGTCACCTCGAGCACGCGCAGGCCGCCCGACACCAGCGCGCGCGCAATATCGGAGGCCGTCGCGGCGTCCTCGATCGTCAGGACCGGTATGACAGGCGCGAGCGCCATGGCTTCACGGGCCGAAATCACGGGCGAGGCTCCGTGACGTGCATGACGTCAGCGCGCGCGGTCGTCTTTTTCATCAAGCGCGATCCGCCCGTTGCAGGTGGCGCTCCCTCAGCAGGCTGAACACGAGCACCGCGCCGACAAGGTCGAAGATCGCCAGGCAGACGAACAACGGGTTGTAGCCGATGGTGCTGGCCAGGGCTCCGACCAGCAGAGAGAAGAGCAGGCCGCCGGTCCAGGCGGCGGTGCCGGTCATGCCGTTGGCCGTCGCGACCTGGTGGTGAGGGAAGAGGTCGGCCGAAAGGGTGATCAGGGCGCCGGACAGCATCTGGTGCGCGAAGCCGCCCACGCAGAACAGGGCGATGGCCCAGTAGGCGTCGGGCGCGAAGCTGATGCAGGCGGGCCCGATCATCAGCACGGCGCCGGACAGCACGGTCAGCTTGCGCGCGGTGATCAGCGATGCGCCGAAGGTCCGCATCAGGAACGGCGAAAGATAGCCGCCGATGATCGAGCCCATGTCCGCCGCCAGGAAGGGCAGCCACGCGAAGATTGCGATCTGCTTCAGGTCCATCCCGCGCACCGTGGACAGATAGAGCGGGATCCAGAAGGTGAAGGTCTGCCAGGCGGGGTCCGCCAGGAAGCGGGGCAGGGCGATGGCCCAGAACTTCCGCTCGCGGGCGATAGAGAGCCAGGAAGGGCGGCGGGTGTCGACGGGCCCCGCGGGCCTGTGCTGGCCGGCCTCGATATAGGCCAGCTCTTCTTCGCTGATCCGTGGATGCTCCCGCGGCGAGCGGTAGCCGAACCACCAGGCTCCCGCCCAGACGAGCCCGATGGCGCCCGTGACGAAGAAGGCGAGCTGCCAGCTGCCGGCCAGGATGCACCAGACCACGAGGGGCGGCGCGATCATGGCGCCGACGGCCGTGCCGATATTGAACCAGCCGGTGGCGACCGAGCGCTCCTTGTCCGGGAACCACTCGCTGACCGCCTTCATGCTGGCCGGGATCACCGCCCCTTCGGAAATCCCGAGGAGAGCGCGGAAGAAGGCGAGGGAGACCCACCCTCCGGCGAGTCCGTGGGCCATGTTGGCGAGGGACCAGCCGATGGCGAAGACGAAGAGTCCGACCTTGGTCCCGAGGAGGTCCAGGATGTAGCCCGCGAAGGGCTGCACCGCGGTGTAGGCGAGCTGGAAGCCCGCCACCACGTAGGAGTACTCCTGGGTGGTGAAGTTCAGCTCCTTGGTAAGAGTCGGAGCCGCCGCGCCCAGCGAGCTGCGGGCAAGGTAGTTCACCGTGGTGCCGAGCATTACCAGCCCGATGATCCACCAGCGCAGGTTTCGGATGGGGCGACGGGTCATGGGGTCACCAGTTGAAGACGGCGCCGTCCTCGAGACGGTTCACCGGAAGCTGGGCGGGGCGGTAGGGGTACTTGGCGGCTAGGGCTTCATCGATGTCGACGCCCAGCCCCGGGGTCTCGCCGGGGTGCAGGGCGCCGTCCGAGAAGGAGTAGGCGTGCGGGAAGACGGCGTCCGTCTCCGGCGTGTGGCGCATGTATTCCTGGATGCCGAAGTTCGGCACCCACAGGTCGAAGTGCAGGGCCGCGCCCATGCAGACGGGCGAGAGGTCGGTCGCGCCGTGGAATCCGGTCCTGACGTTGTTGATCTCGGCCAGGTGGGCGATGCGGCGGACGTGGCTGATGCCGCCCCCGTGGACGATGGTGGTGCGGATGTAGTCGATCAGCTGCTCCTCGATGAGCTGCTTGCAGTCCCAGACGGTGTTGAACACCTCGCCCACGGCGAGCGGGGTGGTGGTGTGCTGGCGGATGTGGCGGAATGAGGCTTGGTTCTCCGCGGGGGTGACGTCCTCGAGCCAGAAGGGGCGGTAGGGCTCCAGGTCCTTGCCGAGCCGCGCGGCCTCGATCGGCGTGAGGCGGTGGTGGGAATCGTGCAGCAGGTGGACGTCCCAGCCCAGGGCGTCGCGGGCGGCCTGGAAGAGCTTGGGGACGGACGGCAGGTACTTCGAGGTCGACCAGACGTTCTCGCTGGGCAGGGCCGCGTCGGCGGGCTCGTAGAACAGCTTGTCCTTGGAGACGCCGTAGGTGCTGGCGAGGCCGGGCACGCCGGACTGCAGGCGGATCGCTTTGTAACCCATCTCCTGGTAGCGGAGGGCTTCCTCCACCGTCTGCTCGATTGTGGTCCCGTTTGCGTGGCCATAGACCATGACCCCGGTGCGGCTCGCCCCGCCCAGCAGCTGGTAGAGCGGCATGTTCGCCGCCTTGGCCTTGATGTCCCAGAGCGCCATGTCGACCGCCGCGATGGCGGACATGGTCACGGGCCCGCGGCGCCAGTAGGCGCCACGGTAGAGGAACTGCCAGATGTCCTCGATCTGGTGGGCGTCGCGTCCGATCAGGTTCGGGGCGACGTGGTCCTGCAGGTAGGACACCACGGACAGTTCTCGACCGTTCAGGGTCGCGTCGCCGAGGCCGTAGACCCCTTCCTGCGTCTCGATCTTCAGGGTGACGAAGTTTCGCCCAGGGCAGGTGACGATTACGCGGGCGCCAGTGATCTTGAGCATCAAACGCTTTCCAGGGCTGGAGATTTGGGAATGATCGCGCCGGGCGCGGAAACCACGCGGGCGGCAAGGGCGAGGCCGGCGCGGGCTGCGTCTTCGGCGGACGCGCCGCGGAGGCGAGCGGCGAGGTAGCCGCCGTTGAAGGAGTCGCCGGCGCCGGAGGTGTCGATCACTGTCTGAGCACGCGGCCCGGTCACCCAGGCGGGGGTTTCGGTCTGGACGGCGCAGCGGCTGTCGGTGGCGGTGAGCGCGACCTCGCGCGCCCCCTTCTCCCGGAGGAGCCGGAGCTGGGCTTCGGGGTCCTTGGGGCCGTAGAGACGCTCCAGGTCCTCGCCGCTGGGGAGCACGATGTCGGCCGCCGCGATGGCTTCGTCGGTCGCTTCCTGCGCCGCGCGAGCGCTGGACCACAGGGCTGGCCGGTAATTGGGGTCGAAGGCGATCCGGCCGACCCGGCCGCTCAGGCGCCGCAGCATGTCCAGGGCTGCGCTGCGGTCAGCCGGCGTCAGGATCGCCAGCGAGATGCCGGATAGATAGACGAGGTCGGCGCCGACGAGGACGTTCTCGCCGCCGTGACTGCGGAGCTCGCGGAGCCACCCTCGCGCCGCCGACTCGCTGCGCCAGTAGTGGAAGCGCCGCTCGCCGGCCTCGTCCGTCTCGATGAGGTAGAGCCCGGGACGCCTGTGTGGCGAGACATAGGCGAGGGCGTCGCCGACGCCTTCAGCGCGCCAGGCGCCGCGCATGGCCAGGCTGAAGGGGTCCTCGCCCAGGACGGTGAGGAACTGGACGTCGACCTCCGGCGCCGAGCGCTTGAGGTAGACGGCGGTGTTGTAGGCGTCGCCGGCGAAGCCGTGCGCCAGCTCGCCCGCCGCCGAGCGGCGCAGCTCCACCATGCATTCGCCGATGCAGATGGCGCGCGTCATGGCCGGGCCTGCGACACGGCGGCGGACATGCGCGGATCGGTCCGGAACGTGTCCGGGAAAAGATCCGGATCGCCGACGCTCTGGGCGGCCTGGCGAGGGCGTTCGGCCTCCAGCCAGGCGCGGACCACCTCAGCCATGCGCGCGAGGGGGCGGCCCGCCTGCAGGTTGGACCTCATCAAGGGATAAAGGCGCTCGGCCAGTTTCTGCCGGCCGTCCTGGGCGATCTGGTCCAGACGGTGGTCGACCATGGGGTTGGCGAAGCGGTCGCGCGTGGCGCGCCAGTAGTCGGCGACGGCGAGGCCGGCGAGGGCAGGTGCGACCTCGGCGAAGATCATCTCGTCGAGGCTGGAGGCCAGCTGCGGATCAGCGATGGCCTGCCGGACAAAGACGTGGCCCCGCCGAAGTCCCAGGTAGGCGAGGGCCGAGTGGGCGGCGTTGAGCACGTGCAGCTTCAGGCGCCGATAGTCGGCGACCCGCGCCACCACCTCCACGCCGGGCCAGGCGGGGCGCGGGCCGGCGAAGCGGTCCTCGATGACCCACTGGGCGAAGGGCTCGCGCTGCACGGAGGCAAGGTCCGTCATGCCGATGGCCGCCTCGACGCGCGCCCGGCTCGCCCCGTCCGTGGCCGGCACGATGCAGTCGACCATGGTCTCGGGGAAGGCGGTGTTGGAATCGAGCCAGGGCTCCAGAGCCGCGTGCGCCCTTGCCGCAAAATCCCTGACCGCGGTCTCCAGGCGCCGGCCGTTGTCGGCAAGGTTGTCGCAGCTGATGATGGTGAGGGGGCCGGCCGCGCCGCGGCTGCGTTCGGCGAGGCCGGCGACGAGCACGCCTATGGCCGAGCGGGGCGCGCCCTCTGCGCCCAGGTCGTGGACGATGTCCGGATGCGCCAGATCGAGAGAGTCTCCGGCGAGGCAGTAGCCCTTCTCGGTGATGGTGAGGGTGATCACCCGGGTTGCCGGATCCGCGATCGCCGACACCACGGCTTGCGGTTGAAGCGGAAGCGTCAGCGCGCGGCGGAGAGCGCCGACGACACGGTAGCTGGGCTCCGCCGCGAGGGTCTCGACGGTGTAGAGACCGTCCTGGGGCGTCAGGGTGTCGGCCACGTCCGGCCGCCGCATCGAGACTCCGACGATTCCCCAGTCGCCGCCGGCGGCTTCGATGGCGTCGTCGGTGAACACCGCCTGGTGCGCCCGATGGAAGGCGCCGAGCCCCAGGTGGACGATCCCCGCCTTCAGCGCGCCCACGTCATAGGCGGGCGTCCGGACCGGATGCGGGACCTCCGCCAGGGACGCGCGGGACAGCCTCACAGCTTGTAGGCCGCCTTCGGCAGGTTGTAGGCGAGGTCGACCGCGACCTCCTGCGCCTCCGACTTGGAGATGCGGTGGGTGACGACGAGTTCGGCCAGGTAATGGCAGTCCATCCGGCGAGCGAGGTCGTGACGGGCGGGGATGGAGAAGAAGGCGCGGGTGTCGTCGTTGAAGCCCACGGTGTTGTAGAATCCGGCGGTCTCGGTGGTCTGGCGCCGGAAGCGGAGCATCCCCTCGGGACTGTCGTGGAACCACCAGGCTGGGCCCAGGCGCAGGCAGGGATAATGGCCCGCCAGCGGGGCCAGCTCGCGGGCGTAGTTGCTCTCGTCCAAGGTAAAGAGGATGAGCGTCAGGTCGGCCCGGTTGCCCACCCGGTCGAGTAGGGGCTTGAGGGCGTCGGTGAAGCTGACGCGCTGGGGGATGTCCGCCCCCTTGTCCCGGCCGTAGGCCTGCATCAGCCAGGGATTGTGGTTGCGCCACGACCCCGGGTGCAGCTGCATGGTCATACCGTCTTCCGCCGCCATCACGGCCATCTCGGTGAGCATCTGGGCCCGGAAGGTTTCCGCGTCGCCCGCTTCGCCGCGGCCGTTGGTGAGCCGCGTGAAGAGGCGCTGGACGGCGTCGGGAGGCAGATCCGCGGTGCGGGCGCTTGGATGGCCGTGGTCGGTCGCCGTGGCGCCGCCCGCCTCGCGGAAATGCGCGCGGCGTTTGCGAAGCGCGGCGAGGTAGCCCTCCCAGCGCGACACGTCCTCTCCGGTCAAGGCGGCGAGCACGCCCAGATTGTCGTGGAAGTCTTCGCGGTCGGGGTCGACCACGTCGTCGGGGCGGAAGGTGGTGATCACCCGTCCGTTCCAGCCCGAGGCGCGGATCGCCTTGTGATCGTCCAGCGCGTCAAGGGCGCCTTCGGTCGTGGCGATCACCTCGATGCCGAAGCGCTCGAAGAGGGCGCGGGGACGGAAGCCGGGCGAAGCCAGGGCCGCGTTGATGGTGTCGAAGTAGTGGTCCGCCGTCTCCAGCGTCAACTGGACGTCCAGCCCAAACACCGTGCTGAAGGCGTGGTCCAGCCATAGACGCGAAGGGGTGCCGCGGAAAAGGCGATAGTGGCTGGCGAACCGGCGCCAGATCGTCCGCCGATCCAACTCAACGGGAAGTTCGCCACCGGCGATCCCCAGCGTGTTCAAGCCGACGCCCTGGCTGTAGAGCATCCTCAGCACGTAGTGGTCGGGCCAAAGGAAGACGGTGACCGCGTCCTCGAATGGCTCGTCCTTCGCGAACCATCCGGCGTCCACGTGCCCGTGGGGGCTGATGATCGGCAGGGTTTCGACCGCCTCGAACAGCGACATAGCCACCCGCCGGGTGGCCGGCTCCTGCGGCAACAGTCTGGCGCGTGCGAGGTTTAGCGTTTCGGTCATCGACTGGTTTGCCCTTAGGCGCTTGCACGAGCGCCCCACTGGTCTTACCTCTTTCATCGCGCCTGATGCTGATGTCAACCCAAACGCGGCTCTGGCGAAGCGGCACGCTGGGCTCTAACGTGAGGCAACTCCAGCAAGACTGGAATAAGGAGCAAGATGGGCCCCCCTGCCAAGAAACTCTATCAACAGGTGGTAGCCGCCATCGATGAAGCGATCGCATCCGGCCGCTATAAGCCCGGCCAGCGCTTGCCGGCGGAGCGAGACCTCGCCGAAGAGTTTGGGGTGAGCCGGCCTACGGTTCGCGAGGCCATGCTGGCGCTTGAGATCCGCGGTATCGTCGAAGCCCGCCATGGTTCAGGCGTCTACGTGACCGATCAGCCGGTGGCCGAGGCGGTCCCCCAGGAACTCGATATCGGGCCCTTCGAGCTCACCGAAGCCCGCGCGCTGTTCGAGGGCGAAACCGCGGCGCTGGCAGCGACGATCATCAGCGACGAGCAACTTGAGCAATTGGAAAATATCCTCAAGGCGATGGTCGAGGAAAACGCGGGAGAATACAACGGCGAGCTGGCGGATCGCGCGTTCCACGTCGGCATCGCCGAAGCCACGCGAAATAGTGCGATCGTCACCGTCGTCGAGGATCTGTGGGATATGAGGTACCGCTCGCCCCTATGCCGTCACATGCTCGAGCGGGCGCGACAAGTCGGCGTAAAGCCTCGGATCGATGAGCATAGAGTCTTGCTCGACGCGCTTACGGCGCGCGATCCCCAGAGGGCGAGGCAGGCCATGCGGGAGCACCTGCACCGCGTCATCGACGCGATCCTCGCGGCGACCGAATTGGAGGCGGTCGAGCGCGCGCGTGACGAGGTCGCGGCGCGCCGGACCGAATTCGCCCGCCGACGCGCCATTTGACGCGGCGGATCTCGAGGCCGGGTTCCACCCAAACTGGTTTGGCCAATATCCGCGTCGGAACCTTAACTAAAGCGGCGCCGCCTGCCGCCGCCGAACCGGGAAGGCGCACCCGATGGCTCCGGGGCGGTTCGCCCCGATCGGCTCAGCGCCCAGCGCCGACGTCATGCCCGGGAAGCAGGTCGCCAAACTTGGCCACGACCCCCTTGGTATACTGGTCGTGGGCGCGGATGGCGTCCACCAGGCCCATGGCGTCGAACGCGGCGACTTGCGCCTCGATGATCGCTGCACCCTCCCGGCCATACTGGTCCCTCTGCTCGGCGGTGATGGCTGTCGCGAACCCGCCGTGCTCCGCCACGTCATTATAGAAGTTGCCCACTCCCCCGAAGCCCGCCAGACGGCTGATCTGCGATTGAGTCCGCGCGGGTGGGATGGGGTGCGGCGGGGCCGTCAGCCCGACGGGCATGTCGTTGAGCCGTCCCACCAACGCGTAGGCGCCGTAAGTGATTAGGTTTCGGGCTCCGGGGGCAGGGGGGGTCCCGCTGCCGGCCACGGCTTGGGCGGCCGGCGCGGCCGGGCGCTGCGCGGCGGCCGCAGGCGGAGCGCCGGCAGGACGCTGACCACCCGGACCGCCCCCTGCCTCATCAGGGCCGTGGATGGCGCCGGTGTCCATCCACACCACCGGAACATGCAGTTCGTCATAGATCTCGCGCGTGACGGGCTGCAGCGTCGCGCCCGACGGGCCATGGGAAGTGAGATAGACGATCCGCCGGAAGCCTTGGCGGATCAGCGAACGGGTCAGGATCTCCAGGTAGTTGATGCCTTGGGTGGGCGTCACCATTACGGTCGCGCGGCCGCTCGTCGTGCCGCCGGGATAAAAGTAGGCGAGATAAGGAAAGACGAGGCCGTCGGACTTTTCGGCAAGCTTAAGGCCGTATGCCAACGGAATTACGTACTCGACGTCGATCGGGCTGCCGCCGTTGTATTCCGTCGGGCCGACCGGAACGTAGATGATGTCGTTGCGCTTCAGGTACTCTTCGACTTCGTAGCCCGTCAGGGAAGTCATGATGCGCGTGCGCATCGCCGGTACGTTGGCGGTCGCACGCGCTGCGGGCTGAGCGGCGGGAGCGCGAGCCTGAGCCTGGACTGCTTCAGCCGTGAAAGCCGACGCCAACGTTATTGCGGCGACTATCGCAAATTTGGGCAGGCTCGTTCTCGGAGTCGTCATCATCCACCTTCTCGAATGCGCGGCCAATGCGCCGCACGTTGCCTAGTCTCTGACTTCCCCCGACACCGCCGGCCTTTGGGGCGACGCGGCGCGGAAGAAGTCGAGCTTCTCGCGATTGGGCCAGGAAATCACGCGCACCTGGTCCCCGAATTCGACGATCCGTTCCTGCTGCGGATCGTACGCCGGCCAGGCGACGCCGCCGGGGACGGTCGGCCGGCCCGCTCTCGCGAACGAGATGAGGGTGGCGGCCATCCTGTCGACCAAGGCGTGGTCGCCGGCCGTCCAGGCGCGGGTTGGCCGAATCTTGTTGAACGCGTCGATCGCGTCGAACCAGAACGGAACCTCGCTGGTGTGGTAAGCGCCGGCCGTGGCCGGGTCGAGGTCTGAAAGCACCACCCCCGGCGGGTACCGATGCGCCTTCGAGAAGAAGTAGACGAACGCGGGCGACCGCCCCGCCGTCACCTGGGCCCGAGCGTAATCACGGGTCGCCAGCGCGACCGAAGCGTCGCGGGCGGCTTCACGGGAAGCCCTTGCCGCATCGGCGTCAGTCGCCGCTGGATAAAGTCTCAGAAGCTCGTCCGCACGATCCCCGAACGCGCGCCTCGCCCGAGCCTGGTAGTCGGCTATCGACTTGGCGTCTGCCAGCGGGTTGAAGCTCTCGTCGCTGGTAAAGCCCACCATGAGCGGCACATCGTTCTGCCTCTTGCCCGCAAAGACGTCGGCGGCCGCCGCGGGAAGGACATAGCCGTCTATGATCGGTCCCCAACCCAGGCCGACACCGCGGGGACGACCCGTCAGGATCCTGTCTCCACCGAGAGCCCTCATCTGCCCGATGTCGGAAGCTCCCAGAGCGCTCTGGAACGCCACGCCGTCGGCCTCGGCTTGAGCGCGCGTGACCGCCCCCCCCATGAAGCCCGGGGAGACGCTGTTGCCGCTCATCGAAATGACCCGCTGGAACAGGCCCTGGGCCAGCGGACTGGCCTGAAGCAGAGAAACCGAGGCGCCGCCCGCTGATTGACCCGCAATGGTCACGTTGTTCGGGTCCCCGCCGAACTTCTCGATGTTCCGCTGGACCCACTTGAGAGCGGCGATCTGGTCCAGCAAGGCGTAATTGCCTGAGGCATGACCCGCCGATTCGGCCGTCAGCGCCGGATGCGCCATAAAGCCGAACGGACCCAGCCGGTAGTTGAAGTTGACGAAGACAGCCCCCCGCTTCGCCACGCCCTCGCCGCCATAGATCGGCATGGCGGCAGAGCCGATATTGAACGCTCCGCCGTATATGAAGACCACGACCGGCGCCTTTCGCGCCGTGGCGGGGGCCCAGACGTTCAGATACAGGCAATCCTCGCTGGTGGCCTCCTCACCGAAGAACTGGTTGCCGTTCCTGTTCCGTAAGCCCTGGAGACACTCCGGCGAGAACCGGTCGGCGTTGAAGACCCCGCTCCAGGCCTTGACCGGCTGAGGCTCGCGCCAGCGGAGCTGGCGCACCGGCGGAGCAACGTATGGAATGCCGAGGAAGGCGCGAACGCCGGACGGGAGCCGCTTCCCGAGGATTGCGCCGCTGTCCACCCGGACCAATTGGCCAGAGGTTGCGCCGCGCCCGGTCTGACTTGATGCAGGCGCAGCCATAAGGGACAGCGCCGCGGCGCATCCGGCGATGAATCCCAGCCCATCGCGGGTTCTGCGCATCGCCCTCTCCCAGGTCCATTGGTTTGACCACATTCACAGGGGTCAATTTCCATGTCAAGCGGCCGGGTCAGCAGGAATCGCGGCGTCCGGCATGGCCGCCGAGCCGAGAAGAGGCAAAAATGGTCTGGACACCCGCAAGGGAGTTTGCGATGTACGCGTTAACTGGCAAGACCACTAGACGGTCAGACAGCCGCGGGGAGGCGTTCGTTGCAGAGGGGCCAGCGCTGCATTGGCAAGCCATGCTCGCGGCCGCCGCGTGGGATCGAACGGAGCGACGCCGAGCCGAACCCGGGTCGCAGGCGCGTTGACGCGGGCCGCGTCGCAACGATGAGGCGGAAGGCTCGACTTGGAGATCGGATGAAGACGATCCGTTGGGGCATGATCGGCTGTGGCGATGTCGCCGAGGTCAAAAGCGGTCCGGGCTTCTACAAGGCGCCCGGCTCGTCGCTCGTCGTGGCCATGCGCCGGAATCGGGAACTCGCGGCCGACTTCGCCCGGCGCCACGGGGTGGCGCGCGCCACCGACGACGCGGACGAGGTCATCCGCGCGCCCGATGTCGATGCGATCTATGTGGCGACGCTGACCGACACGCATTGCGACTACGTGCTGCGATGCGCCGCGGCCGGCAAGCCGGTGTACGTCGAGAAGCCCATGGCCATGACCCACGCCCAGGCGCTCGACATGGTGAAGGGGTGCCAGGCCGCCGGTGTTCCGCTGTGGGTCGCGTACTACCGCCGTGCTCTGCCGCGGTTCCTGAAGGTCAAGGCCCTGATCGAGGAGGGCGCGGTTGGGCGGGTGCTCGCCGTCTCGTCCCGGCAACTGGCCAGACCTGCTCTTCCCGGGCGCGGCGCGCCTGTCCCGTGGCGGATCGTTCCTGAGAAGAGCGGCGGCGGCTACTTCTTCGAGGCTGCCTGCCACACCTTTGACATTCTGGACTTCCTGTTCGGACCTATTGAGGTCGTGCACGGGGTCGCGGCGAACCAGGCAGGCGACTACGCCGCCGAGGACATGGTGACTGCGGCTTACAGCTTTGCCTCAGGCGTACAGGGGGTGGGACTGTGGTGCTACAACGCCGATGTCGACGAGGAGATGAACGAGGTCGTCGGCGATCGCGGCCGGATCCAATTCTCAACCACTGCCGCAACGCCCATTCGAATTTTCCGTGGTGAGCAAGTCGAGGCGCTGCCGGTGGGCGATCCCCCCCACGTGCAGCAGCCCCTGATCGAGAGCATCGTGGCCGAACTCAATGGCGTCGGGGCCTGCCTCAGCACCGGGGTATCGGCCGCGCGCACGGCGTGGGTGATGGACGAGATCCTGGCCGCGCACCGCGCCCGGGCGCGGACCTGACCATGCCGCGCTCAACTCCTAATCGCCTAAGCACCTGCTGCGCGGTTAGCGCAAGACGCTTGACGAATACCCCCATTAGAGAGCCAAGCTCCGCTTCGGCCAGTCGATGGGGCCCACGGCGGGCCAATTGCCCGCCAAATGGCGCAGCATGGGATTTCAGGCGCAACAGAGTTGGACACCAATGCGCCGCTTCGGTGCGGCCGCCGCCAAAGGTGCTTGGCGGGCCAAGCTTCACTCACGCCTTCGACGTTCGCGCCAGGCGACCATCATAACAGTCGAAAGAGGGGAAACATGTCCTACAAGATGATCCTACTGGCAGGTGTGGCGACATTGGCCACAGCCGTTTCGGCGGCGGCGCAGACGCCATCCGCCGATGACGCGACCCAGGTCCAGGAGGTTGTCGTGACCTCCTCCCGGATCGAGCGGAGCGGATTTACCGCGCCGACGCCGACCACGGTGGTCGGGCAGCAATTCATGGAGCAGCGGGCGATCGTCAACATCGGCGACATTCTGCGCACCGTGCCGGCCTTTAAGGCGTCCACCAGCCCCGCCGCCGGGGGGATCGGGAACACCGGCCAGTACCTGGCCGATCTGCGCGGGCTCGGCGCCGGCCGGACCTTGGTCCTGCTCGATCGCGGCCGGATGCCGGCGACCGGCGGCAACGGAACCACGGACCTCAACACGATACCCACGATCATGATCGGCAGTTCCGACATCGTTACAGGCGGGGCGTCCGCGGCGTACGGTTCCGACGCTGTGTCGGGGGTGGTCAACTTCATGGTGGACGACCGCCTGAACGGCGTGAAGGGAAGGGTGCAGTACGGGGCGACCCGTTATAGCGACGTCAAGGATACCCTCGCTGCGATCGCGGCCGGGACGGCCTTCGCCGGCGGGCGCGGGCACATCGTCGTTGGCGCAGAATACGACAAGAACACCGGTACCGCGTTCTACAACCTCCGGCGCCCGTGGGGCCAAGAGTTCTGGGCCACTGGCAACTTCCCGACCCGGCCGGCCGGTACGCCCTTCACCCTGATCCTGCCGAACTCGAACCTGTACGGCTCCGCCAGCTGGGGCGGTGTGATCCAGACCGCCGGTCCGCTGCAAGGACTGGCCTTCGTGCCGACGGCCAGCGGCGGGGCGACCACGGTGACCTTCGCCCGCGGCATTGGCAATCTCACCACCAGTTTTGACGCCTTCAGCGATGCTGCGGTGGCGGCGAACAAGGCCAACGGCATCGTCAATTTCAACGCGCAACAACTGCGGCCGCCGGTAAAGCGTTTCAACGTCATGTCCAAGGTCACGTTCGACATCACCGACCACATCTCCGCCTTCGTGGCGCCGCTCTACTCGAAGGTGGAATCGAACGGCTTCATCCTCATCCGCCGCGATGGCGCCGGTGCGGGCGCGGCCCTGCCGATCGCCGCGGACAACGCTTACCTGCAGCAGGCGCTTACGCCGGCGCAGCTCGCGCAGGTCCCGGCCGCCGGTATTTCCCTAGGTTACGCCGGTGGTTACTTCGGGCCTAACCAGCGGAAGCTCGAGAACGAGCTGATCCGCATCCAGACGGGGCTGGAGGGGGACCTGGGCGGATCGTGGAAATGGGACCTGGGGTACATTTACGGCGCCACCAAGATCGACACGACGATCACCAACAACTTCAACCAGAACAATTTCCGGAACGCCCTGGACGCGGTCAATCTCGGTGGGCAGATCGTCTGCCGAAGCGCGACCGCTCGCGCCGCGGGCTGCGTCCCGGTCAACATCCTCGGTAAGCCGACGGTTTCCGCGGCGGCGCAAAGCTACATTATCGGGACCGCGACCGGCCAAACCAGGACGCGGATGGATGACCTGACCGCAAACATCCAGGGCGAGCCGTTCTCGACCTGGGCAGGGCCCGTCTCGGTCGCCTTCGGGGGCGAGTTCCGCAAGGAGGCCTACAAGGCCAACGCGGACCCGCTCTCGCTCGTGTCCGGCTCCTGGCTGACCGCGGGCGGCAGCTACCTTCCCCGGACCAAGCAGACGGTCAAGGAAGCCTACGGCGAAACCGTCGTGCCGCTGCTGAAGGACAGCCCCTTCGCAAAGTCCTTGAACTTCAACGGTGCGGTGCGCATCACCGACTACAGCACGTCCGGAAGCGTCAAGACGTGGAAGGCCGGCCTCACCTGGGAGCCAGTCGAAGGGGTGCTGTTCCGCGCGACCCGGTCGCGCGACATTCGCGCGCCGAACCTGATCGAGCTGTTCGCGCCGCAGACGCCGTCCCTGCCACTGCCGGCAGATCCCCGTCCAGGGGTCGCGCGGCCGACCAATGCCGCGGCATTTTTCACCGGCGGCAATCCCGACCTGAAGCCGGAGAAGGCCACCACCCAAACCATCGGGTTGTCCTACAATCCCCAATTCTTCAGGAACCTTCGCCTCTCGGTCGACTACTACGATATCAGCATCCATGACGCGATCACGTCGACCGGCACCGCGGGCGTGCTTGCGAACTGCTTCGTCGGCGGCCTTTACACGGGTAATGCGTGGTGTTCGCTGATCAGCTTCGCGAACAACGACCCGGTCGCCGGCCAGATCACGGGTATCAAGGGCGTCAACGCCAACGTGGCGAGCATCAGGACGCGCGGGATCGACCTGCAGGCTGCCTATCGCCAGCCGCTTGCGGATCTCTCCAGCGGTCTGCGGGGGGTCCTCTCGCTGAACTTCCTGGCCACGCACGGCCTCTCGTCCAAGTCGTCGACCGACGTGTCGACCCTGTTCCCCAACGGCATCAACCGCGTGGGTCAGGACTTCGGTGGAGGCGTGCCCAACTGGGTGATCAATACCTCCTTCGTCTATGATCTCGACCGGTTCCAGCTGAACGGGAACGTCCGCTTCATCAGCGCCGGCACCCAGAACAACGGGCAATACGCGCCGGGCGAGACCGGGTATGACCCCACCTTGACCACCAGCATCAACAACAATCACGTACCTGCGGTGGCGTATCTTGATCTCGGCGTGAAGTACGTCGTCGACAAGTCGCGGCGCTGGGAGGTGTTTGCGAACCTCGACAACGTGTTCGACAAGGATCCGCCGCCCCCGATGAACGGTACCGCCTACTACGACCTGATGGGGCGGAGCTACAAGGTCGGCCTCCGCTTTAAGTACTGACGAGCGTCGGGAGCAGACGCTCCTGGCTGCCGCTGTTGTTCGGCGCGTGCATGGGTGGAAAGGCGGCGGTCTCGCCGTCGGCCATGCACGCGCCGATCCGCAGCGCGTCGCTACGAACCATATCGGGCGGCGTTGACGCCTGAGGCCGGCCGGAATACCGC
The DNA here is from genome assembly GCA_947474395.1 of Caulobacterales bacterium. GTDB lineage: Bacteria > Pseudomonadota > Alphaproteobacteria > Caulobacterales > Caulobacteraceae > CANJID01. The sequence goes on along the minus strand of CANJID010000021.1, from coordinate 26,573 downwards.
TTGACCAAACGGTCCATTCGAGAGCCAATCTTGGCTAGTCTGGTTCAATTGCTCACCATTTGAGTCCTCCGCCTGAGCGACATCGCCACACGATTGGCGCAAGAGGTGTAGGACTTTCATTCGACCCGAATTGGAGGTGACCGTGGTTCGCCCTTTAAAGGCCATTTTGACAACGGCCGCGGCAGTGGCCGCCGGTTTGGCCGGCGCCACCTCCGGGTCGGCTGCGCCGCACGACTTCCACCCCGATGGCCAACTCGGGATCTCGCAGGCCCAGTCGCGATCGCTCGGGCAGGCCGATTGGAAGTTTGAAGGTGGCGAGATCGTGGGTACGGCCCGCGCCCCCGGCGGGGGGCTTCTGCTGCTCGGCTCCTCGTTGCAGGACGTTCAGGTCGCGACTGCGTTCCGTTGCGCCTCCCAATGCACTGCGGGCCTCATGCTACGAGCCGAGGAGACGGCCTCTGGGATAAGCGGAGTGCTGGTGTCCCTCGCGCCAGGCGACACAGGGCTTTACCGGGTCACGCTTGACCGGAACGGCAAGGAGCTGACGCGGGAGCCTTTGAAGAGCGTCCCGAACAACAGGCGCTTCGCCTCGATCACCGCGGACAACGTCCAGGCGCCCGGCGCGGCCGCGCGGGCGGCGCAGGCCGCAGGACTTGGCGCGGGGCCAGGAGGGGCGCCAGGAGGCGCGCCGGCAGCGCCTCCGGTAGCCGCCGGCCCAGGGGCGGGCGGTCCAGCCCGCGCTCCGGCTCCAGCCGCTGGGCCGGGAGGGGGCGCGCCGCCAGCTGGCGCGGCCGCGCGTCCTAACCCTGGCGCCGCCGGCCCGAGGCGGCCGGTGGCCACGGTCAAGGTCGGCGAATGGAACGAAGTCGAGATGATCGTCGACGCCGACATTCTCCAGGGTAAACTGAACGGCATTGAGCTTCCTCTCGGCGACACGGCCGATGCAGCGACCGGCTTCGGTCCGGTGGCGCTCTATGTCGGCTCCGGAGAGGCGCGCTTCCGGCCCGTCGACTACAAGGACCTTCGGACTAAGGGATGGGGGCCGGAGCACCTCGCCAAGGGCTATCGCACTCAGCAGGTGACGCCGTTCTCATACAGCTATGGGGTGGACGTCGCTGACGCCAATCGCGATGGAAAGCTGGACATCGTCTCGGGCCCGTTCGTCTATCTTGGCCCGGACTTTGCAAAGGCCAGGGAGATCTATCCCTCCGAAACGCTGAACCCGGGCACAGTGGCCCCGGTCGCTTCGCGCATGCAGATTGTCTCCGACTTCACCGGGGACGGCTGGCCGGACGTGCTGCGCATCTCGCCCGTCGGCGGCGCGCTGTACGTCAATCCCAAGACCGACTCGCGGCGCTGGACCAGGTACGACGTGGTCAGTGTTCTCACCGAGCTCGCGCTGTTCAAGGATATCGACGGCGACAGCCGTCCCGAGCTTATCTTCGGCGGCACCGGCGGCTACGTCTACGCCAAGCCGGATCCGGCCAACCCGACCGGGAGATGGGTCGTTCATCCGATCTCGCAAGGCGTGTCCGTGGCGACCCACGGCCTCGGCGTCGGCGACGTCAATCGGGACGGGCGCCTCGATCTGACGGTCCCCGCGGGGTGGTTCGAACAGCCCCCGGCCGGGACGCCTGGCCCCTGGAAATATCACGCCGCGAAGTTCGGCGGAGGCGGGGCGGAAATGTGCGTCTACGACGTGAACGGGGACGGGCGGACGGACGTGGTCACCAGCCTGGAGGGGCACGGATGGGGCCTCTCCTGGTTTGAGCAGATGGTGGACGGCGCCTTCACGGAGCACCCGATCATGGGCGACTTCAGCACCAAGAACGCCGGCGACGTCACTTTTTCCGAGCTGCACGGCGGGGCCTGCGCCGACCTCGACCACGACGGGGTCACCGACCTCATCACGGGAAAGCGCTACTGGTCGCACGTGGAGAACTATTCCGGTCCGGACCCTTACGGTCCGCCGGTGCTGTACGTCTACAAGACGCGTCGCAACCGTTCGGCGCCCGGAGGGGCGGAGTTCGTTCCGGAGCTGATCAGCAATAGGACTGGCGTGGGTTCCAACATGGTGGTCCGGGACCTGAATGGAGACGGGAAGACGGACATCGTCGTGGCGAGCGTCCTCGGCGTGACCATCTTCTGGGGTGAGAACGCGCCGCCTGCGAAGGCGAAGCGGCGGGCGAGCCGCTAGGGCGGGGCCGGTTGTGGCGGCCCGTGTGGAACGCGCCGGCGATGCGCCGCCCTCCGGCACGGGTCTTCGCCCAATTCCGCGCCTATCGCCTCGCCTGGAACCGCCCGATCTTTCTCCAATGAACGAACTACGTTATTCGATCCTGATGCCCGATCGAAGTGCTGCATCGAACCGCCGGAGCCGGGCGACTTCCGTCATCGCCTCCGTTGTGGAGGAGATCGAAGGAAATATCGGCAGCGGAGCCTGGCCGCCCGGCTTTCGGCTTCCGACAGAGCGTGAGCTCGAGGAGCGCTTCGGCATTGCGCGGAACACTTTCCGCAAGGCGCTGAAGCAGCTTGAGGACTCCGGCAAGATCGTTCGCCAGGTTGGGCGAGGGTCCTTCGTGGCCGACCAGCCCGCGCCTGCGAACGAGGCCCGCAGCCTTGTCGAGCAGGTGATGGGCTCGAGCCCGGCGGAGATCATGGAGGTTCGCCTGATGCTCGAACCGCACGCCGCCCAGCTCGCGGCGCATCGGGCGAGTGCGGCGGACTTGCGCCACATGGAGCATTGCCTGGAACGGGCGCTTGCCGCCCCCGACGTGCACACGTTTGAGCAATGGGACGGGGCGCTCCACCAGGCCATCGTCGAATCCGTAAGGAATGATCTGCTGCTGGCCATCTACAGGGTGATCAACGATGTGCGACAGCAACCCGAGTGGATACGGCTGAAGGAGCGCACCGTCACACCTGAGCGGCAGACCCGCTATCAAGCCGAGCACACCGCCTTGGTGAACGCCTTGAAGGAGCGTGACGCGGAAACCGCGCGACGTCTGATGCAGGAGCATCTGCTCGTGGTTCGTCAGAACCTGCTTGGATCTTAGCCGAAGTTCGGGGGGCTGCACGGCCGCCGCCGCGGCGCCAGGTCTTCAGGCGATCAAAAACCGTCGGCGCCCTCGTGAGAGAGCGCCGACGCAGTTGTGGCGCGTCGGGAGGACGTCACTACGCGCCGAGGAGGAAGTTCAGCACCGCCGTGGTGACCTCGTTGGGACGCTCGAAGGTCGTCCAGTGACCGGTCCGGCCGATGATCTGTAATTTGGCCCCCGCGATCTTCGACTGGATGGCGGCGACATTTCGCGGCGGGGCCGTGCCGTCTTCGTCGCCGGTAATGAGCAGGGTGGGCGCGGTGATGCGGCTCGTGTCCGCCGCATCGGCTCCCGCGAGAGCTTCGCAGGTAAGCGCATAGCCTTCCGCATCCTGCCGCATGAGGATTTCGCGCACCAGCGCGGCGACTTCCGGACGATGGGCCTTGGTTTCGGTCGAGGTTCCACCCTGCACGATGGCGTCGGCAATCCCGACCATGCCCTCCGCGCGCGCCTTCGCTGCGCGGTCGCGTAGGGCGGCGCGCGCCGGCTCCGGCGGCGCGAGAAGCGGCCCGATCAGGGCCAGGCTGCGGACAAGCTCCGGACGGCGGGCCGCAAGATGGGCCGCGATGACGCAGCCCATGGAGTGCGCCACCACGTGCGCCTTGCCGTATTCGCCGAGCAGCTCGGCCATCGCGTCGGCCGCCTCGACCAGGGTGAAGGCGCCAGCCGCGGCCGTGCGCCCCGATCCCGGAAGGTCAGGGCGGATACACTTGAAGAATCGGGACAGAACCGAAACCTGCGGGCTGAATACGTTCGCGGTTCCGCCCAAACCATGGATGAGCAGGACCGGGTCGCCCTCGCCATGAACTTCTAAGATCATTTCGGCTTTCACAAGTTTTTCCTTCTGCGAATGAAGCGGATGCGGGGTCAAACGACCGTGTTTTCCAAGCGGCCGAGTTTGCTGATCTCGACGGCCATCTTGTCTCCGCGGATCAGATACCTCGGCGGCGTAAAGCCGATCCCGACTCCGGCAGGCGTTCCCGTCGCGATGATATCGCCGCGGTGCAGCGTCAGACCGGCGGAGATCGTCTCGATCAGGGTCTGCACGTCGAAGATCAGATGGCGTGTGTTCGACGACTGCCGCAATTCGCCATTCACCCAGCAGCGGATGTCGAGGTCGGCGGGGTCGACCTCGTCAGCGGTGACAATCCACGGGCCGAACGGGCCGAAGGTGTCGAGCGACTTTCCGATCAGCCACTGCTTGTGCCGCGCCTGAAGATCGCGGGCGGTTATGTCGTTGAAGATCGCGTAGCCGAAAACATGGTCCAGCGCCTCCGAACGGGGGATGGCGCGCCCGCCGCGGCCGATAATCACGGCCAGCTCGGCCTCGTAATCCAGGCCATTGCTCACCCCTTCGGGATACCGGACGGCCTCGCCATGGGCGACGATGCAGTCCTGCACCTTCGAAAAGATGATCGGGTGCTCGGGGATGGCGTCGTTCGGGCCGCTCGCGCTCGAATCGAAACCGCTCTTGGTGAACTCCTCGGCGTGTTCGCGATAGTTCTTGCCCACGCAGAAGAGGCTCCGCGGCGGGCGGGGGATCGGGGGAAGAATCTGCAAGTCGCTGAGCTCGATCGGATCCCGGCTCAGTCGCAGGTTCCCCTTAAGGGCCTCCCAGCGATCGATCAGATCGAGCATGTCCCGGGCGTCTTCGACCACGCGGGCGCGCCCCTCTGCGTCGAGCGCGATAACGACCTCCCGGCCGCCGACCCTTGCGGTTCCAAGTTTCATGATCACCCTGTGCGCTAACAGACCCAATATTGGACCAAACGTAAGCATTGGCGTCGCGGCCGGTCAACGGCATAACGCTTCGACGGTCCTCTGAAAGGCCGATTTCCGGCTGCGGCGCGAGGGCAAGCGCGCCACTTTGGCCAAATGGGGAAATAATGGTTGATTTAGTTCAGTGGGCCCTTCAGGTTGGAGGCAGCATCCAACGACAATCGAAAAAGGGAGGGGTGTGGACCAGAGGGGAGTAACGGGTTCCGGCGCGGCCGCTCCGGGTGGCCCGCTTTGCGTCGACAGGCCGTATGTCTTCGTCTGCAGGAATTGCCCCCGGCCCGAACAGGTCCGACCGGAGCAGTTTCATCCTGGCGATGGCCTTGAGATCGCGGCGCTGCTCGAGCGCTGGTTCTCAACCAGCCTGATAGAGCCGGTCCTGCGTCGCGTGGAGTGCCTGAGCGGCTGCCGCAATCCCTGCAACGTCCGCATCTGGGGCCGGGGCAAGGCGAGCTACTGGCTCAGCGGACTTCAACCCTCCGACGGGCCGCAACTCCTGGAGTTCATTCGCGCCTATTCGAGCGCGCCGGACGGGCTGGTGGCCGACGCGGCCCCGCCCGGTCTGATGCGCGTCCTTGGTGCGACGAAGGAGGGCGCGGGGGTGAGCTTGGTTGGAGAGGCAGGCGGGCACGAAAGTCAGTGATGCCGCCCAAGAACTGCGAAGGTGAGGGAATCGGATGAATACGCAACCCACGCTGTTTTCGAACGTCCAAGTCTTGGACGGGTCCGGACGCGCCCCCTACCCGGGCGCGGTGCTGGTGACCGGAAACCGCATCACAAAGTTGGCGGACGCCACGCGGGGCGAAAGACTTGTGGAGCCGTCCGCGTTGCAGGTCGACGGTGGCGGAGCGACCCTCATGCCAGGGCTCTGCGACGCGCACACACACATCACCTGGAACAATGGCCCGAGCCTGCACGCCACGACCGAGATGCCGGTCGAGGAGCACCTGCTACTCTCGCTGGACAATGCCAAGCTGTATCTCGACTGCGGCTACACCAGCTGCGTCGGGGCGGCGTCCGCCAAGCCGCGCATGGACGTCGTGCTCCGGAACGTCATCAACGAAGGCCGCTATCCGGGGCCGCGGTTGCTGGCCGCCGGCATGGAGGTCGCCACCACCGGGGCCGACGTGAACCCCTCCTTGACCGCCGACGGCCCGGACGAGATGCGCAAGGTCGTGCGGAGTGTCTGCAAGGAGGGCGTCGACACGCTGAAGCTCAGCCTCTCTGGCGAGCAGATCACCGGCAAGGCCTTCAATCACGAGACGTTCTTCACGGACGAAGAGGTGATCGTCGCGGTCGAGGAGGCGACCCGGCGCGGGGTGCGCGTATGCGCCCACGCGCGCAACGCCACGTCGATCAAGATGTGCGTGAAGCACGGCGTGAACATCATCTATCACGCCAGCTTCGTCGATGAAGAAACCCTGGACATGCTCGAGGCGGCCAAGGACCGGGTGTTCGTCGCGCCTGGCCTCGCATGGCTGGTGATGACGTGCCACCACGCTTCGGACTGGGGAGTGACGCCCCAGATGGCGCGAGACATGGGCTACTTCCACGAGCTGGAATGCGCCATCGAAAGCATGAAACAGATGAAGAAGCGGGGCGTTCGCGTGTTGCCGGGCGGAGATTACGGCTTCGCCTGGACCCCGCACGGCACCTACGCAAAGGATCTTGAGTACTTCGTCGATCTGCTCGGCTTCTCACCCATGGATACCCTGGTCGCCTCGACAAAGGAGGGTGGGGAGATCATGGGCCGGCCGCACGAACTTGGACTGGTGAAGGAGGGCTACCTTGCCGACCTGCTCTTGGTCGATGGGGACCCGCTCGACGACATCACCATCTTCCAGGATCGGGACAATCTGCTCGCGATCATGAAGGACGGGGCTTTCCACAAGCATCCCACCCGGTCGCGCCGCGCCGTGGCCACCCCCCTACGCGCCAACCAGTAGGGCGGCGACCGCGGCCCGCCGGCGCACCGGTGGGCTCACGCACAGCACAACCACGCTGCCCGGTGGCCGGAACGGCAGGGCAAATGCACTAGCGCCGCGCCTGGCGGCCGGCGCAACGAAGCGGGAAGGAACGGATCGATGGTTCGCTTTAACAAGACCCCCGCCGTCGGGCGGGTCCGGAGGCCGGCGTCGGCCAGAGCAGCGACCGCCGCCGTTGCGGCCAGCGCCATGTTCGTGATGGGCGCCGCGCCCGCGCCGACAAGCTACACCACCTGGAGTGTGCCGATCGGCGGAAGCCCCGACTCGTCCAACTATACGAATCTTCGCCAGATCACGCCCGCCAACGTCAGCCAGGTGAAGCCTGCCTGGACGTTCTCGACCGGCGACGACAACCAGTGGATGTTCTCGCCAATTGTCATCGGCCGCACGATCTACGGCTTCGCCCACCAGCAGGACCTGGTGGCGCTGGACGCCGCCACCGGCAAGGAGATCTGGCGTCACGCTGCGCCTCCCGGCTCGACCCGGATGCGCGGGTTCAACTACTGGCAGAGCAAGGACGGCCGCGACAAGCGTCTGCTGCTGACCGGCGGCGTGTACGTCTACGCCGTCAACGCGGAGAACGGCGAGCCGATCAAGAGCTTCGGCGACAACGGCCGGGCCGACATGCGGGAGGGGCACGACCGAAACCCGGCGGACATCCGGTCCTTCGCTTCGGGGGGGGCCGGCCGCATCTTCGAGAACCTGCTCATCCTCGGTGCGTCGACGGGCGAGGGATACGAGTCGCCGCCGGGCGACATCCAGGCCTTCGACGTGGTCACGGGCAAGCTGGCCTGGGTTTTCCACACTGTCCCGCGGCCTGGCGAGTTCGGCTACGAGACCAATCCGCCGAACGGCTACAGGTGGATCGGGGGCTCGAACAACTGGGGCGACCAGTCGCTCGACGTGAAGCACGGCATCATCTACCTGCCGCTGGGTTCGCCCACCTACGATTTCTGGGGCGGCGACCGACCGGGAAACAACCTCTACGGCAATAGCATCGTTGCGCTGGACGCGCGGACCGGCAAGCGCATCTGGCACTACCAGACGATCCACCATGACCTGTGGGACTACGACCTCGTCGCGGCCCCGCAGCTCATCACCATCCGCAACAAGGGCAAGACGATCGAGGCCGTCGCCCAGGCCGGCAAGAGCGGCTTCCTCTATGTCCTGAACCGTCTGACCGGCGAGCCCATCTGGCCCATCCCGGAAAAGCCCATGCCCGTTTCGACGGCCCCAGGCGAACACGCATCGCCTACCCAGCCGATCCCGAGCGCGCCGCCGCCCTTCGCCCGCCAGGACTTCACCGAGGCGGATATCAACCCCTACGTCTTGGACGACGCGGAGCGCGAGAAGGTCAGGAACATCCTGAAGACCGCGCGGAACGAGGGCATCTATACGCCTCCGACTCCCGGCCGATACGTGGTGCAGATGCCGGGCCATTCCGGCGGGGCGGCCTTGGGCGGCACCTCGGCGAACCCCAACAAGGGGATGGTCTACATCGTTTCATTCGACGGTCCGGCCCTCCTCAAGCTTGAGGAGACCCAGGCGGCGACCGCGAGCAACGATTTCGTGACGCCCAGGATCGCCGGCAACGTCGGCTGCGAAACATACTGCCGGACCGTGCCGGCGAGGCCGGCCGGGGGACGCGCCGCCGCGGCGCCCGCCGGTCCGCCCACAGCCCCGCCCATCGATCCGCAACTCGCCGCGGCGGGCCAGCGCGCGTTCGCCCAGAACTGCCAGGCGTGCCACGGCCCCAATCTGCAAGGCGCCACCGGACCTTCCCTCGTCGGCGCAGTCGGCCGGCTCGGCGAGCAGAGCGTGCGCGACACCGTGAAGAGGGGGGCGGGCCAGATGCCCCCGATCACCCAACTCTCCGACGCCGATATCACCACTGTCGTCGCCTACATGCGCAGTGTTCCCGCGGTCGCGCCGGCCCCGGCGCCAGCCCAGGCCCAGCGCAAGCCGCCCGAGGGATATCCCGCCGACGCAAAGCGCATGTATTCAGGCTATGGCTACGCGTCCGCCGCGGTCTCGCCCCCCTGGTCCACCCTCACCGCCTATGACCTGAACAAGGGCGTCATCAAGTGGCAGATCCCGTACGGCAGCACGCCCTGGCTGGACCTGCCGAAGGACAATGACTTCGGCCTGCTGCAATTCCACTCGCCGAAGGCGCCGGTGATCGCCACGGCGACGGGGTTGCTGATCTCGGCGACCGCGGACAGCAAGCTGCGGGCCTACAACGCGGAGACCGGCAAGATCATCTGGTCGACCGACCTGCCGGGAAGGGCGATGGGCAACCCCGCCGTCTACGAGCTCGACGGGCGGCAATACATTCTGACGGTCGCGCGGGGCGCCTATGTGGCCTTCGCCCTGCCGGCCAAGCGCTGATGTCCCCGCTCGGCGGCCGTCGTCTCAGGACGACGGCCGCCGATGCGGCCCGCCTAAGCCTTGAAGCCGTGCAGACGGGCCGCGTTCTCCCAGGCGGCCTTGCGAAAGACCGCTATCGGGGCGACCCGGTAGATCAGGGCGAGGGTCTGCCTGGCGAGACACTGGCCGGCTCCAGGCCCCGTCACGCCGCCTCCGTGACCGTCGGCGCAGGTGCAGTCGGACCCGTAGATCAGCTTGTCCTGGTGGCGCACCAGGAAGGGCGGCGTGAATTCGGGGTCACGGGACAGGCCGTTGAAGCCCGAGTACGCGGCCAGATCGATATAGGCGTTGGCGTAGTCCGCGAGGAGCCGGTCGGTAAGCCCGACCGGCGTCACCTTGCCGCGGGGGTTGGCCGTCGCGCCGGTGTCCGCGGCGTCGATGTTCGCCCAAACCGAGGTGGCGTGCAGGATGAAGCGCGTCTTCGGATAGCGCTTCAGCATGGCCTCGAACCGTTTGTAACCGGTGTTGAACCCGTCCGTCCCGGTGATCGGCGTGTCCTCGAAGTGGAGCATGATGGGAACGTTCAGCTCGCCGGCCAATGCGAACATCCGCTGGTTCTCCGCGCTGTCCGCCGCGACCTTGGACTTGATCTCGCCAAAGCCGAGGGCGCCGTCCCGGACCGCCTTGGTCAGGGTCTCCATGCCGTTCGGGTCCATGGAATTGACCCCACGTTTCCAGCCCACGAATCGGCCCGGATAACGGGCCTGGAGCGCGAGAAACAGGTCGCGACCCTTATCGTCCTGGATCAGCGGCATGGCTTGGCTCATCCCAGCGCCGTCCAGATGGGCGACGTTGGAGGCCATGTCTGCGCGCAGGTGGTGATGGCAATCGACGATCCTCTCCTGTCGCCAGGGCGTGTCGCCCTGAGCCCAGGCCGACGAGCCGGCGAAAAGGGAGGCGGAGGCGGTCAGCAGCGCTTGGCGTCTGGTGAGAGCGGTCATGAGACTCCCTTCCTGGTTCTCGTGGAGAGGCCGTGGCAGTCGAAAGATATCCGGCCAATTTATGAAATTGGCAAATACACATTGACAGCTTTTGCCGGCGGGGAAATGTATCTCGAGCAACTTCGCCGTAGACCCTCGTGGGAGGTCATGAGCGCGCGATGGAGGCGTCCTCTGACCGCCATGCACAGGTTTGAACTGGCGTCGCAGACTACGGGAGTTGAGCCATGAAGCTTCGTCGACGCGAGTTCCTAGCGGGGGCCGCCGCGACCGGCGCTGTCGCGACACAGGTCCTCGCCGCGGACGCCGGGCCATACCCTCGCATCGCGATCAGTTCGAATTCTTTTCGCCTCATGTTCGTTGGCGGCCAGCTGGACATGCTCCGCTACGCGGGTTTCGTGAAGTCGCAGTTGAAGCTCACCAACCTTGAGCTGATCAGCACTGGCTTCGCCGCGACCGACGACGCCTATTGTCGGCGTGTGGCCCAGTCGATCAGGGACGAGGGCTGCCGCCTCATCAACGTCCTGCACACGGACGCCAAGATCCAGCCGATCTCCCCGGACCCCGCCGTCCGCCAGGGTTCCCTGGACGCACTGAAACGCTGGATGGACACCTGTGCGCTGATGGGCTCGCCGTCCTTCCGCACCAACTCGAGCTTCGCGCCGCCCGGCGCCGAGCCGGACGCCCTGGCTCGGATCGTCGCCAGCTATAAGATCCTCGCCGATTACGGTCAGACCATCGGCGTAAAGCTGCTGGTGGAGAACCACATCGGGTTCCAGAGCGTCATCGACAACGCCATCGCCGTCATCAAAGGGGTCAACAGCCCCAACTGCCGGGGCATCGTCGACTGGGGCAATTCGCCGGCGAAGACCGACGCCGAACGGGTCGCGGATTGCCAGAAGATGATGCCCTACGTCGACTTGGTCTCGGCGAAGGGCAATGCCTTCGACGAAAACTACCGGCACACGGCTTATGACCAGGCCGCCCTGGTGCGGGCAGAGGAGGTCTTCGGGTACCGGGGGCGCTACTCGATCGACCTAGCCGACACGAAGGACCCCGTGCTGGCGGCGCGCGCGATGATCGCCACGATCCAAAGCAACCTCCGCGCTTGAGGTCCATTCCGGGGTCAGACCACTGCGGCATCAAGCACGCAGGCAGGGCGTGCCTTTTCGAGAAATAGTGGTAAGACCACATTCTGCAGGGCTAGCGAAGCGGCAGCTTAACCGCAACCAGCTCTGCGCCGGGGAACGCCGTGCGCGGCCTGATCAGAAGGGGAGGGGACGTGCAGTTCACGTTCTGGAGTGAGAAGAGCTCGAGCTCAGCCCGCAAGGCCGCGGGCGGGCTCGCCAGCGCGCTGGCGTTGGTATCGGCGGCGGGGCCGGGGCTGAGCGCCACGGCGGCTTACACAACGTGGCGCTCGCCCACGGGCGGTAGCCAGGACTCCTCCAACTATACCAATCTCCGGCAGATCACGCCGGCCAACGTGGCCAAGCTGAGGCCCGCCTGGACTTATTCCACGGGGGATGAGCGGCAGTGGGCGTTCAGCCCGATCGTGATCGGAACCGTCATCTATGGATTCGCCCACGACCAGGATCTCGTCGCGCTGGACGCCACGACGGGGCGGGAGATCTGGCGCCGTGCTGCTCCTCCCGGCTCGACCAACATGCGCGGGTTCAATTATTGGGAGAGCAAGGACGGCAAGGACAGGCGTCTGCTGCTGACCGGGGGCACCGCCGTCTTCGCGGTGAACGCGGACAACGGCCGGCCGATCACGACCTTCGGCGTCGGCGGGCGGGCGGACAGGCTGGAAGGGTTGGCCCGCGACCCGGGGCAGATCCGCGCCCTCGCCTCCAAGGGATCGGGACGGATCTTCGAGAACCTCCTCATCCTCGGCTCCGCTCCGGGCGAAAGCTACGAGACGGTTCCAGGGGATATCCAAGCCTTCGACGTCGTCACCGGAAAACCGGCGTGGATCTTCCACACGATCCCGAGACCTGGCGAATTCGGCTACGAGACCAGCCCGCCCAACGGCTACCGGTGGATCGGCGCGGCGAACAACTGGGGCGACCAGTCCCTGGACGAGAAGAACGGCATCATATTCCTGCCGCTTGGCTCGCCGACCTACGACTTCTGGGGCGGCGACCGGCCAGGCGCCAACCTGTACGGCAACAGCATCATTGCCCTGGACGCCCGCACCGGAAAGCGTCTCTGGCACTTCCAGACCATCCATCACGACCTGTGGGATTACGACCTCGTCTCAGCGCCCCAGCTCGTCACCATCCGCCAGAACGGCAGGTCGGTCGACGTGGTCGCCCAGGCCGGCAAGAACGGATTCCTCTATGTCCTCAATCGCCTGACGGGCAAGCCGATCTGGCCGATCCCCGAAAAGCCCGTGCCCGCTTCGACGGCGCCGGGCGAGCACGCCTCGCCCACCCAGCCCATCCCGAGCCGGCCGCCCCCGTTTGCCCGGCAGTCCTTCACCGAAAAGGATCTCGACGATCTGATCCTGACGGGGCCCGAGCGGGAAGAATTCCGCACGATGCTGCGCGGCGCGCGCAACGAGGGAATCTACACCCCTCCGGCTTTTCAGCAGTATTCCGTGATGATGCCGGGTCATTCGGGCGGTTCCGCCCTCGGAGGCACGTCCGCCGACCCGATGAAGGGGATGGTCTACATCGTCTCCTTCGACGGGCCGGCCTTCATCCGGCTGGAGGAGAGCCAGGCGGAGGCGTCGAAGAACACCATACTCGGGCCGCGCGTTCCGGGTCTGGGGTGCGACACGATCTGCCGGGACGAGGCTCCCGCCCGAGGCGCCCCCGCGGCCCCGCCCGCCCGCCCGGCCGATCCGCAACAGGTGGCGGCGGGCAAGTCCCTGTTCGACCAGCACTGCCAGGTCTGCCATGGGGCGAACGCCCAGGGCGGCGTCGGTCCGAGCCTGATCGGCGCGGTCGGGCGGCTCGGCGCGGCGACCGTGCGGACGGATATAAAGAATGGCGGCGGGCAAATGCCCGCATTTCCAAGCCTTTCGGACGCCGATGTCGGCTACATCATGGCCTATATCGAAAATGCGTCGGCCCAGGCGCCGGCCGGGCGCCCCGCACGCGTGGAAGGCCCCCCTGTGGAGGGCTATCCGGCGAACGTGAAGCGGCTCTATTCGGGCTATGGCTTTGCGCCGACGGCCATCAAGCCGCCTTGGGCGACCCTGACGGCGTATGATCTCAATGTCGGCGCGATCAAGTGGCAGATACCATACGGCAGCAGTCCTTTCCTGGACCCGCCCGACAACAACTACGGACTCCTTCAGTTCCATTCGCCAAAGGCTCCTGTGATCGTAACCGCGACAGGGCTGCTGCTTTCCGCCACCTTCGACAAGAAGCTTCGCGCGCTGGATGCGAAGACCGGCAAGACGATCTGGCAGACCGATCTTCCCAGCCACGCGACGGGTAATCCGGCAGTCTACGAGATCAATGGTCGCCAATACGTGCTGGTCGTGACGCGCGGCTCATACGTGGCCTATGCGTTGCCGAGGGGAGGGGCGTGAAGCAGGCCAAGGTTCTGGTGATCGGCGGCGGCATCGGCGGCTTGACGGCTGCGATCGCGCTGCGTCGAAAGGGGTTCGAAGTCGAGGTCATCGAGAAGGACCCGGATTGGGCCGTCTATGGCGTCGGCATCATCCAGCAGTCGAACGTGGTCCGCGCCATGGCCGAGCTCGGCGTGCTGGAAGATTACCTGGGCGCCGCCTTCGGCTTCGATTTCGTGGAGATCTACCTGCCCGACGGCCGGAAGGCGGCGCGGGTGCCGTCGCCGAAGCTCCTCGAAGGCTATCCAGCGAACCTCGGGGTTTCGCGGCCGGCGCTGCACAAGGTGCTCGGCGACAAGACCCTGGCCCTGGGCGCCAAGGTCCGGCTCGGGGTCGTGGCCGCGGCGATCGAGGACGACGGCGAGGGCGTCGAAGTCCGCTTCAGCGACGGAACGCAAGGTCGCTACGACCTGGTGATCGGCGCCGACGGCGTCTATTCCGACACCCGGGTCAAACTCTTCCCGGACGCCCCGGCGCCGGAATTCACCGGCCAGTCGGTGTGGCGCTACAACCTGGAGAAGCCCGCGGACGTAGACTGCCTCAGGGCCTATGACGGGCGCACGGGAATCGGCCTCGTCCCGCTGTCGCAGAGCCTGATGTACATCTATGTGACCACCCCGGAACCGGGCAATCCCCGGTTCGCCCGCGAGGGGCTGGCCGCGCAGCTGCGCCGGCGCCTGGCGGACGCTCCCCCCGCTATCCAGGCGCTGGCCGAGCAGATCACCGACGACGACGGCGTGGTCTACAAGCCGCTCGAATGCCTCCTCCTGGAGGGCCCATGGCACAAGGGACGCGTCGTCCTGCTGGGGGACGCGGTCCATGCGACCACGCCGCACCTGGGGCAGGGGGCGGGCATGGCGATCGAGGACTCCGTCGTCCTGGCCGAGGAGCTGGCGCGGGCGGCCACGCCGCAGGAGGCGTTCCATGCCTACCAGGAGCGGCGTCAGGAGCGGTGCGCCTACATCGTCAGGACCTCGCGTCTGATCTGCGACGCCCAGCTCGGCAAGGTTCCGCCGCCCGACTACGCCCGCACCACCGCCGAAATGTTCGAGATGACCGCGCGCCCGATCTGAGGCTGCGCCGCAGGAGGCATGCATGAGCCGTGTGACCGAGATCCGCTACGTCGGCTACGCCGTGCCCGACCTGGAGGCGGAACGGGCCTTCTACCGCGACAAGTGGGGTCTGCGCGAAGCGGGGATGCGCGACGGCATGGTCTATTTCGCCGCCCAGGGCTCCGACGAGCTCTACGTTGTGCGGCTGCGCCGCGACGAGCTGAAGCGCGTGGACGTCATCGCCTTCGCGGCGGATAGCCGTGCGGACATCGACGCTTTGCACGAGAAGGTCGTCGCGGCCGGCTGCCGGGTGATCTTCCCGCCCAAGGCGCTGGAAAGCTTCGGCGGCGGATACGGCTTCCGCTTCTTCAGCCCCGACGGCCTGACCTTCGAGATCTCCAGCGACGTCCAGCGGGGGCAGGCGCGCCCGCTGCAGCGCTGGGAGGGAATCCCAGAGAAGATCAGCCACATCGTCCTGCACTCGCCCAAGCACAAGGCGATGGTGGACTTCTTCATCGAGGTGCTGGGCTTCCGCCTGAGCGACTGGCTCGGCGACTTCATGGGCTTCCTGCGCTGCAATGAATGGCACCATCGCGTCGCCATCCTGCCCGGGCCGCCCTGCCTCAATCACGTCGCCTACGATATGATGAGCGTCGACGACATGATGCGCGGTATCGGCCGTCTGAAGACCCAGGCGGTGGACATCCGCTGGGGGCCGGGCCGCCACACCGCCGGCAACAACACCTTCAGCTACTTCACCACCCCGCACGACTTCGCCGTCGAATACACGTCGGAGCTGGAGCGGGTGGACGACGCCACCTGGCAGGCCCAGGTGCACGCGCCGACGCCCACGATCATGGACCAGTGGGGCGTCGGCGTCGGCGGCCCCCAGGCCATGCCGCACCCTGAGCCTGATCCGGGTCTGTTCAAGCCGCCCGTGGCCTGAAGCCCATGGCCCTTTTCCAATATTTTCCCA
This sequence comes from Caulobacterales bacterium, assembly GCA_947474395.1. Classification (GTDB taxonomy): domain Bacteria; phylum Pseudomonadota; class Alphaproteobacteria; order Caulobacterales; family Caulobacteraceae; genus CANJID01. The sequence continues at coordinate 10,741 of CANJID010000021.1, read as the reverse complement.
GCAATTACGTCTGGAATCTCACTATCGCCATCGCGCTGGAGAGCGGCGCCAGGATCGGCGAGATCGAGGAGATGTCGCGGCCCCTGCTGGAGGCCGCCGCCCGCGGCGAGGACGCGGGCACGCCCCAGTTCCTGGAGCAGTGGGTCAAGATGGCCGACAAGCTCTCGGACCTCGCGGGCGAGGACCTGGAGCGGGGCAGGGGGTTCTCCGCCGGTGCAAAGCTCGACCGTGCGAGCCTCTACTACCAGCTGGCCGAGCGGATGCAGGGGGCCGGCGCCCCGAACCGCGAGGCCACCTACGCCAAGGCGCTGTCGAGCTTCCGGCGCGGGGTGGAGGCGGGCAGCGGCAACTTCCGCCGCGTGGAGATCCCCTACGAAGGCAAGGTCATTCCCGGCTACTTCAGCCAGGCGCAAGGGGTGTCCGGGCCCGCGCCGACGGTCCTCTACGTGAACGGCCTCGACTCCACCAAGGAGATGCTGGCCTGGTCCGGCCTGCCGGCGGCTCTGGCCCAGCGCGCCGTGTCCACCCTCTCCATCGACCAGCCGGGCACCGGGGAGGCCCTGCGCTACCACGGCCTGCACGCCCGCTACGATACCGAGCACTGGGCTTCGGCGGTCGTCGACTGGCTTGAGACGCAAGCCGAGGTCGACCCCGGGCGCATCGCCATGGGCGGCATATCGCTCGGCGGCTACTACGCGCCACGCGCGGTCGCCAACGAGCCGCGCTTCGCCGCCGGCTTCGTCTGGGGCGGCAACCACAACTGGGGCGAGGTGCAGGAGGCGCGGCTGCGGAACGAGGGCGAGCGCCCCGTGCCCCACTACTGGGACCACGTCCGCTGGGTCTGGGGCGTCCCCGACATGGAGGCCTTCAAGGCCCTGTGGCCGAAGATCAACCTGGACGGCGAGGTCGAGAAGATCCGGGTTCCGTTCCTCGTGACGCACGGCGAGAAGGACCGCCAGATTCCGCTGAAATACGCGCAGGCGACCTACGACCAGCTGACGGGCAGCCCCAAACGCGAGCTGAAGATATTCACCCAGCGGGAGGGGGGCGTGGAGCACGTCGGCGCCGACAACACCAGCTTCGCCCGCGACTTCATCGCCGACTGGCTGGCCGAAACGCTCGGGGGCCGGACCTCATGAACGCGAAGCCGCCCCCAAACGACTGGAGATCCTGATGCCTACCGCCCCCTTCCGCCGCATCGTCACCGGCCACAATGCCGAGGGCAAGGCCGTCATCCTGGAGGACGCACCCCCGCCGCGCGTCGTCCGGATCGGCGGCGAGAACGGCCCGATATTCTACGAGGTCTGGAATACCCGCGAGACTCCCGCCGGCATCGACCGCGGGTCGGGAGAGCCGCACGAGGAGGGCGTCGTCCTGGCGCCGCCGAAGAACGGGACCCGGATCCGGGTGCTCGACATCCCGCCCGAAGGCGACAACATCACGACCATGAGCGCCGAAGAGGCGCGCGCCCACTTTGCCGAGGTCGGGGCGGCCGGGGCGTCATCGCATACCGGGGAAGCGGGGTCGCGCCACGCCTTCATGCACCGGACCGAGACCGTCGACTACGGGCTGGTGCTCGAAGGCGAGGTGGTCCTGATCATGGACGAGGGGGAGACCACGGTGCGGGCCGGCGACATCGTCATCCAGCGCGGGACCAACCACGGCTGGTCGAACCGCACGGACCGGAACTGCCGCATCGCCTTCGTCCTGATCGACGGCGAATACGACGCCGACCTGGCGGGGGTGTTCGCATGAAGCTGGCCACCCTGCCGGACGGCAGCCGCGACGGCAGGCTGGTGGTGGTCTCGCGCGACCTGACGCGGACCGCGCCGGCCGGCGACATCGCCGCGACGCTGCAGGACGCCCTGGATCGCTGGGCCCAGACCGAGCCCGCGCTTCGCGACCGCGCGGCGGCGCTGGAAAGCGGTTCGATCGCTGGAGAGCCCTTTGACCCGTCCGCCACCCTGGCGCCGCTCCCCAGGGCCTGGCAGTGGCTCGACGGCTCGGTCTTCCCCTCGCACGGCCAGCTGATGCAGCTGGCCTACGGCTTCCCGCCGATCGAGAGCGAAACCCCGCTCATGTACCAGGGGATGTCCCACCGCTTCCTCGGGCCCGCGGAGGATGTCCCCCTGCCGAGCGAGGCCGACGGGATAGACTTCGAGGGCGAATTCGGGATCGTCACCGACGAGGTCCCCATGGGGGTCTCCGCCGAGGACGCGCTCGGGCACATCAAGCTGCTGGTGCAGATCAACGACTGGAGCCTGCGCAACCTGGCCGGGGCCGAGATGAAGACCGGCTTCGGCTGGATCCTGGCCAAGCCCGCCTGCAGCATGGCGCCGGTGGCGGCGACGCCGGACGAGCTGGGCCCGGCGTGGCGCGGCGGCCGCGTCCAGCTTCCCCTTCGGGTGTGGCTGAACGGCGAGCGGTTCGGGGAGCCCCATGGCGGGGCGATGTCGGTGGGCTTCGGCGAACTGATCGCCCACGCCGCCCGCACGCGCTCCCTGTGCGCCGGGACCATCATCGGCTCGGGCACCGTCTCCAACCCCGATGCGGCGACGGTCGGCTGCGCCTGCATCACCGAGCGCCGGGCCCTCGACACCATCGAGACAGGCGCGCCGAGGACCGAGTTCCTGAAGTTCGGCGACCGGGTGCGCATGGAGGGCGCGCTGGGCGCCGGGGAGCCCCTGTTCGGGCCAATCGACCAGAAGGTCGTCCGAAGCGGCCTGATCTAGGAGGAGAGGCGATGACGCAAGATGTAGAAGCGCCCGGCGCCCAGCCGCTTTCTGCCGATCACCGAAAATATATCGCTGGAGAGACGGCGGTGAGCGTAATCGTCAATTCGGTGTTGAGCCTCTTGTTCGCTCTCTTCGCGTCGAGCGGTGTCGAACGCATGCCGCTCCTGGGGCCGCGCGGCATGGCGATCGACTTCGTGCCCCAGTGCTTCATGATCACCTTCGCCACGACCGTTGCCGTGACCCTGCTCACCCGTAAGCGCCTGCGCGCGGGCAAGGTCGCGGTCCTTCTGCGCTCCGGAGCCGGCGTGCTCCCCGACGCCCCGGCGAACGCCATGGTGCGCGGAGTGCTCTTCGGCCTTGTTGTGGCCGTTGTGGTCGCGCCGCTCAGCGCGATCGCGCTTTACGGATTGGGCCTCCAGAGCCTCCCAGTTGCATCCTTCATCGCGATGAAGGTCGCCTTCGGCGCGCTCTTGGCGCTGATCATCTCGCCGCCAATCATCCGCGCTGCCCTCACGCTACCGGGCAAGTAAGTCGCGCCCAATCCCCATTCTCGGAAGGCCAACACCGGCTTGGGACAGGTTGCCGTTCGGTCTAGTGACGAATGCCGTCGATCGATCGCCTACAGCCTAGGTTTGCGGTCGCGCTTCTTTGCCCTCGCCATAAGCTCGTGATATCCGGGCCGACGCTCGCGCCATTTCTGGAGGTCAAATCCTGGCTGGCGGCGGGTGCTCTCGTCAGGGAAGACAGTATCGACGAGCTTCACGAGCTTTTGCGCGTGCTGGAGTTGACCCTCGTAGAACTCTTTGGATCGGCCGGGCCGCTTGAGCTTACGTTGGCACCACGCGATTTCCTCCAGCGAATCCGCCTTCAAGTTAAACATGTGGTCCCATTCGGCCTTCTCACCGTCCGTGCTCGGCCCGTTGAATCGCACCTCCATCGTATTCATGTCGAGGACGACCTCGTCTGGGTGCGGGACGGGTTCCGGCCGCGGAACGCCCCGGCGGTCGGCGTCTTCGAACCCTTCTCGCCACGAGTCTTTGTACTCGACAGCTGATTGGAACAGCTGCTTGCGGTCCTCATACCGCGCCGCTTGAACCGTCTTGACCATGTTGGCGAGGGCGAGTTGAGACCTATGGTGGCCCTTCACCGCGGCCACGCCCAGACTCCGTAAGACCGCCTGGATCATAGGCATCTCAATGATCTCGTCGTTCTCTCGCACGGTGATCGGGCGCAGCGCCTCTTTCAGGAGGATATCGTCGAGTTCGGCGTGAGCCGCCGTCCGAACCGGCGGGCGCTGATCTTTCGGGGGTCTGCCTTTCGGATTGCCTGAGACGCCCTTCTTGAACTGGTGCTGCGTCGGCGGGCGCTTGTAGCCGACGGCAGGGACCTGAGCGGGGAAGGGGCTCTTGCCGCTCACGCGGCGCACTCGACGTCGCGTTCTGTCTCAAGGACGTCGAACGCCTGCCCGGTCCCATCGAGCACACCCGCCTTGCCGGTCAGCCGCTGGTAGCGGCGAAGGATCACGTCGCAGTAGAGGGGGTCGTACTCGATCAGCCGGGCGCGACGGCCCGTGGCTTCCGCGGCGATGAGGGTTGTGCCCGAGCCGCCGAAGCCATCGAGCACGATCTGGTTGCGCTGCGTGCAGTCACGGATCGCGTCGGCGACCAGGGCCGTGGGCTTGACCGTCGGGTGCATAGCCAGTTCTTCGGAGCGCGTGGAGGTCAGGCTCGAGATGCCGGCGTAGTCCCATACGTTGGTCCGGTATCTGCCAGTGTCCCCCAGACCAAAGGTGTTGGTGTGGGCGCCGGACCCGACTTTGTAGACGAACACCAACTCGTGCTTGGACCGATAGAAGGTCCCCATGCCGCCGTTGGTCTTGTTCCAGACGCAGAGGTTCTTCAACTCTGCGAACACGCTTTCGCCGGCCGCGATCAGTTCGCCCATGTGGCGCCAGTCCATGCAGACGAAGGCGATCGCGCCATCGCGACTGACCCCGGCCATGGCGCCGAGGCTGCGGGTCAGAAACTCGGTGAAGGCGGTTTTGGACATCTCGCCCGCGCCCATGGCGAACTCGCGGTGACGCACACGACCCTGACCGCAGACATGTCCGTCGATCGGCACATTGTAGGGCGGGTCGGTGAACACCAGGTCCGCCCGATCGTCCTGCATCAACGCTTGGTAGATGGCGGGATCCTGCGCATCGCCACAGGCCAGGCGATGCCGGCCAAGCCGCCAGACCTCCCCTGGCCGGCAGATCGCTACCGAACCCATCGCCGGGATTTCATCCTCGACGGCCGGCGGCGCGGCCGGGTCCCGGTCGCGCGCCGCATCCAGCGTCAGATCGATTTCAGCGGTGGAAAATCCGGTCAGCGAGACGTCGAAATCCAGATTGATCAGGGCCTGAAGCTCGATCGATAGGAGGTCTGGATCCCAGCCGGCGTTCAGCGCCAGCTTATTGTCGGCCAGCACATAGGCCCGCCGCTCGGTCTCGTTCAGATGGGATAGCCGCAGGGTGGGGACCGTCGCAATGCCCAGGAGCTTGGCCGCTTCCACGCGTCCGTGGCCGGCGATAATCTCGTCCTCGTCGCTGATCAGGACGGGGTTGGTGAACCCGAACCTCTTGATGCTCTCGGCGATCTGCCGGACTTGCGATTTCGAATGGGTGCGTGCGTTTCGGCCATAGGGCCGCAAGTCGGAGGGAGCCCGATGCTCGATCGCTGGTTTCTGAGCGGAGTCTGCCATAGCGGAACATTAGCAGAACAACCAAGCTGCGCAATAGGCGCAAAGCTGCATTTTGTATGAGATGCGCCAGTTATCCCCATTTGGCAACAACATATAGATCGAGCGCCTTCAGTCCGACTGGACTTCGGCTCCGGGAGGAGCGCTGGTGTGTGAGCCCGGCCGGTCCGGGCTCGTCCCAGTAGCGGGGCGACCGTCCCGCCTATCCCCGGAGGGACGACCATGACGAAGCCATCACGCAAGCCGACCAAGCCAGCCGCTGCCGCGACGGTGGCCGACGGGCCAACGCCTACCCCCGCAGCCAAACAGACGCGCGGTGGGATTCTGATCGGGCTGATGCGGGACGAAGGCGGCAAGACCGCCGACCAGCTGGCCGCCGCGGTCGGTTGGCAGGTTCACTCGGTTCGAGGCTTCATCTCCGGGACCCTGAAGAAACGGGCCGACCTTGAGGTCGTGACCGCCAAGCGGGATGGCTTCACCCATTACCAGGTCCGCGACCGCGTCGAGGCCTAGCCGTGAGGGATACGACGATAACTGACGAGGTCGAGGCGTTGGAGGGCCTCGACCTTCATGGCTTGCGCGCGGTCTGGAGGGAGCGCTACGGCGCTCCCCCAAAACTCCGTTCCGTTGAGCTTCTCGGCCTGATGCTTGCCTGGCGGCTGCAGGTAGAGGCGGCTGGCGGGCTGAGCCCCGAGGCCCGGCGGGCTATTCGCCGGCCAGTCGGGGAGAAGGCTTCTCCAACGGCCGCCGCCGGCGCCCGGCTGGTCCGCGAGTGGGGCGGGGTCCGTCATGAGGCGACCGCCATTGCCGACGGCGGCTTCCTCTACAGCGGCGAGCGCTTCGCCAGCCTCTCGCAGATTGCTCGCAGGATCACCGGCGTCCGGTGGAATGGGCCTCGCTTCTTCGGCCTTCGCACCGGAAAGCTGGGTTGATGGGTACGGCCCAGGCGAAACTGGTCCGCTGCGCCATCTACACCCGAAAGTCTTCGGAAGAGGGCCTGGATCAGGCATTCAACTCACTGCACGCGCAACGTGAGGCCTGCGAGGCCTACATTAAGAGCCAGGCCCACGAGGGGTGGCGGGGCATCAAGACCGCCTACGACGATGGAGGCGTCTCGGGAGGGACGATGGATCGGCCCGCGCTTCAACGGCTTCTCTGCGACATCGACCTCGGGCTGGTCGACACCATCGTGGTCTACAAGATCGACCGGCTCACCCGCTCCTTGAGCGACTTCGCCCGCATCGTCGAACGGCTCGAGGCAAAGGGATCCTCGTTCGTCTCGGTCACCCAGGCGTTCAACACCACGACCTCCATGGGCCGGCTGACGCTGAATGTCCTGCTTTCCTTCGCCCAGTTCGAGCGCGAGGTCACAGGCGAGCGCATCCGCGACAAGATCGCTGCCTCGAAACGCAAGGGCATGTGGATGGGGGGCGGTCTGCCGCTCGGCTACGATGCGCCGACCGATCCCCGGACCCGCGCCCTGGTCGCCAACGTCAGCGAGGCCGAGACGGTGCGATCGATCTTCCAGGCGTATCTGGATCTCGGCTCGGTTTCGGCGCTTGAGACCCGGTTGGCCGAGACAGGCGTGCGCTCCAAGCTCTGTCGCTCTGCTGCGGGCCGCGAACGGGGCGGGGTGAAGTTCAGCCGCGGCGCGCTCTATCACCTCCTGCAGAACCGGGTTTATCTCGGCGAAGTCCCTCACCGCGGCGACAGCTACGTCGGGGTGCATGAAGCGATCGTGCCGACCGATTTGTTTGAGGCCGTCCAAGCCAAGTTGGCGAGCCAGAGGCGTGTTCGCCGGGAGCGGCCGTTGCGCGCCGACGCGATGCCCCTCAAAGGCCTGATCTTCGACACGGCCGGCAATCCGATGAGCCCATCGTTCGGCTATGGAGCAAGGGGGAAGGTCTACCGCTACTACGTGTCGGCGCCGTTGCAGCAAGGGCGCAAAGCCCGCGCCGGCGAGCCCAGCCTCAGGCGCCTCAGCGCACCGGCGATCGAAGACCGACTTCGGTCGGAAATGGTCACGCTCCTTGCCGGCGATGAGGCGGCCCCGCTGACAGAGCTTCTCCGACCGGTGCGGCGGATCGAGTTGGAAACGTCCGGCGTACGGCTGACGTTCGCGATGAAGGACACGCCGCGATCTTTGCGCACCCGGTTGGAGGGTGTTCCGGGCGAACCCAACCTCGGGACGGTTCATATTCCGATGGTGTGCCGGGTCAGTGGCGGTCGGACCTGGATCGTCGCGCCGGACGGCAAGTCCGCGATCAATCGGCGCGATCCGGTCCTAATCCGAGGGCTTCGGCAGGCCCACCGCATCACGACCGCCCTCGGCTGGCGCATGGCCGATGGCGTCATGAACACCTTCGCCGCCAAGGCGCCCGAAAGCGCCTACGAGCGGCGCCTTTGCCGTCTAAGTTTCCTTGCGCCGGACATTCAGGCCGGCATTTTGGAAGGCCGGCAGCCTCCGAGCCTTACACTTGAAGACCTTCTTCGCGCGGAAATCCCCCGCGACTGGACAAAACAGCGGCAAACCTTGGGGTTCGGCTGAAGGCGATCCCTGTTGTCGGCGGACCCGATCCCTGTTCTCGCCGCAGGATCGCTGTTTCGCCGCAGAGTCTTCCCTGTTTTGGAGGAAACCAATTCCCTGATACGCCCAACGCAAATTTCGCCTAAGTAACGGATTTAGCGCGGGTATAGTGCGATTATACGTTCAGGGGCCCCTCCAAAAACAATCTGAAATCCCTGATAACAGGGAATAACAGGCAAACTCGACTAGATCGCCGACCGCCAGAGACAGGGTGGGTGGAGGCCGCGCATAAGGGGCTGAATGGGCCGCCAAACGGCCGCCGACACAGCGGTAGCTGGCCAGAAGCTCTCGGGATGTCGGGGCGTTACGTCTGAGCCGCTACCAGGGAGCAAAGCTCCCAGGGTGCGTGGCGGTGAGAGAGGGATTCGAACCCTCGTTACGGTTTCCCGTAAACACGCTTTCCAAGCGTGCGCCTTCAACCACTCGGCCACCTCACCATCGTCGTCCGCGCTGGGCGTGAACGGCGAAGGCCGCGAGATATAGGAGCGCGGCGGGCGGGACAAGTCGCGCGGCGCACCTGATCGCTTTGCGGTGGGGGTAAGGGGCGCTTATCTGATGCGGGCGTGTCCGCCGCGCACAGGAGCCCGCCATGATCTTCGGCCGCAAGTCCCTCGAGATACCGACCTCCGACCAGGCCCTCAAAGGCCGGCCCGATCCGATCCCGACGGCGTCCACCCACTACGTCAATGGTCACGCGCTGAAGGGGCCGTACCCCGAGGGGCTGGAGCTGGCGCAGTTCGCCATGGGCTGCTTCTGGGGCGTAGAGCGCATTTTCTGGCAGGTCCCCGGCGTCTGGGTGACCGCCGTGGGCTACGCGGGCGGCTCGACCTCCAATCCCACCTACGAGGAGGCCTGTTCGGGGCGCACCGGCCACACCGAGGCGGTGCTGGTGGCGTTCGACCCCAAGCAGGTGTCCTACGAAGCCCTGCTGAAAAAATTCTGGGAGGGGCACGATCCGACCCAGGGCATGCGCCAGGGCGGAGACATGGGCACGCAGTACCGCTCGGCGATCTACACCTACTCGGACGCGCAGGCGCAGGCGGCGCAGGACTCCGCCAAGGCTTACGGCGAGGCCCTGAAGGCGGCGGGCAGGGGGGCGATCACCACCGAGATCGCGCCGGCGGGGCCATTCTATTTCGCGGAAGGCTACCACCAGCAGTACCTGGCCAAGAACCCGGGCGGCTATTGCGGGGTCGGGGGCACGGGCGTGACCTGCCCGATCGGCGTCGGCGTCTCGGCCTGACCATGGAGGCGGGGGCCTTCCACGACTTCGCCATCGGATTGCCGGGGGCGACCTTCGATGTGAAGTGGGGTCAGGACCGCATCTATTCGGTGGGCGGCAAGATGTTCGCGGCGGCCGGGTCCGTCGGACAGGACCGGCCGCTCTACAGCTTCAAGGCCTCCGACATGGCCTTCGAGCTTCTGGTGGAGCAGGGGCTTGCCCGCCCGGCGCCCTATGCGGCGCGGTTCAAATGGGTGCAGCTCCTCGCCAACGACAGCCTGACCGAGGACGAGCTGAAGGCCTACGTCGTCCAGGCCCACGGCCTGATCGCCGAGGCCTTGCCGAAGAAGGCCAGGGCCGCCTTAAGGCTCGCCTGACCGTTCCAGGATTTCCCGCGCCTGCCGCACGCCCTTGGCCGCCGGCGAGGAGGACTGGCGCCAGGCCAGGAGGGCCAGGGCGCTGATGGTGGCGGCGATCAGGGCCGTCGGCCCGAACAGCCAGGCCGCCGCGGCCAGGGCGAAGTAGTAGCCCCGCACGCCGGCGCTGAAGGTAGCCAGGGCCGGATTGAGGATATTGGCCGCGGCCTGGGCGTACTCGTCCTGCACCGCCGGGTCCGCGGAGCGCGGCGCCGCCCCGATCAGGGCCAGGGTGTAATTCATCTGGCGAATTGACCAGATGAAGGAGAGGAGCCCGCGCGCCAGGCTGATCCCCACGAGGGCCAGCTTCAGCTCGAACAGCATCCGGGGCGCTTCCGCCAGCAGGGGCACGTCCTGGATCCGGCGGTAGGCGCTGTCCCCGCCGAACAGCAGGCCCGCGGCTCCGGCGATCAGGATCAGGTTCGACGAGGCGAAGAAGGAGGCCGAGTTGAGGGCGTGGCCCATCAGCTGGCTGTCGATCAGCGGCATCTCGCGCCGGACCATGGCCTTCATCCAGGCCAGCCGGATCGCCACCATGTCGCGGTTGATCAACTGGCCGCTGCGCGCCAATCCCGCCAGCAGGGGCTCGTAGCCCAGCCAGACGATCAGGAAGACGCCCAGGGCGGCGAAATCGGGGAGCAGGCGGGGCAGGTCGTGCATGAGGTCCGTTTGCGGGGTCCGCGTGGCGCTGGAGGTCGATGAAACCTCGCCGTCATAACGCGCGAAGGGAGAGTCTTGGGCGGAAATCAGGCTTCCAAACAAAGGTTTTGGCGAGGCTCTACCTATCAGCGGTAACCTGAAAGGCGTCGGGCCCCTAGCGCACGGCTCAGCTTTTAGCCAATATGGCTTTGACGGCAGTCAGCTTTCAGGGGAGAGCGGATCGTGCTGCAAGGTTGATCCTCCCTCGTTTCAGTGGACACCCATGCTAGCTTTTCGGAGCTGGAGAGGAGTGTCGGATGGAACGTCGTCAGCGCCGGATTTTCCCGGACGCATTCAAGCGCGAGGCCGTTGATCGGGTCTCCAGCAGCGGCCTGTCGCCGGG
>CANJID010000020.1 GCA_947474395.1 Caulobacterales bacterium | reverse complement strand
TTCATCGAGACGTCTCTTATCCTTAACAACAGCCAAGCTCGCGGCCGGAAGCTTTGCAGTATCGGTCGATGAACGACTTGGCCCGGCGAGCCGGCCCGGCGCGATTTGGCGCCTCGCGCAGACGTCGAGCGGGCGGCGGGAGCTATGCTATGAGCGAAGCATGCGGATTCTGATCGGGCTGCCGACCTACGGCGACTATCTCAGGGTGAACTGCGTGGCGGCGCTCATGGCGCTGGCCGAGCAGCTCCGGGCCTATGGGATCGAGGCGGAGATGCGCTTCGTTTCGGTGGCGCGGATCGAGGTGGCGCGCAACCTCCTGGCCAGCCTGGTCCTGCGCGAGCCCGGCTACTCCCATCTGCTGTTCATCGATTCCGATGTGGGCTTCCGCCCCGAGGCGGTGCTGCGGATGATCGCCAAGGACACGGCCGTGGCCGCCTGCACCTATCCCAGCCGCCAGCTCAACCTCGCCGCCTTCGCCGAACAGGCCCGCAAGACCGAGGACGTGGCCAAGGCCCTGGCCAAGGCCCTGACGTTTCCGACGCTCGGCGAGGCCGACGGCGACACGATCGACATCGTCGAGGGCTGGATGAAGGTGAAGCAGGCGCCGACCGGCCTGATGCTGATCAAGCGCGAGGTGTTCGAGACCCTCGTGGAGCGCCACCCCGAGCTGGTGCTGCAGGATGCGGAGTACCTCGGCATGCCGGAGCGCGGCCTGGTGCTGCAGTGCTTCAGCCCCTACCAGCGCGAAGACGGCCTCTTGATGGGCGAGGACGTGTCCTTCTGCCGCCGGTGGATCGACGCCGGCGGCGAGATCCAGATGCTGGTGGACGAGGTCCTGTCCCACGCGGGGGTGACGACCTACGAGGCGTCCCTGATCCAGGCGCTGCTGGACTAGGTCGGGCGGGAGAGTGGTGGCTGGGGGCGGGATCGAACCGCCGACCTGAGGGTTATGAATCCTCCGCTCTAACCATCTGAGCTACCCAGCCACGGGTTCCGGCGTTCCGGAGAGCGGCGGGATATAGCCGAAGGCGCCCCACCCCTCAAGCGACCTGAGCCAAGCCTTGGGCGCGAGCCCGGATAGGGCTAGGGTCCGCGCCGCATGACCGTGCTGCATCTTCTCGGATCTCCCGGCGAGGGCGGGGCGGAAACCTATTTCCTGAGCCTCGCCGAGGCCCTGGCGAAGGATGGCCTCTCCCAGGCTGTGGCGATGCACGCCAATCCGGGGCGCGAGGCCGCCATGGCGCGGCTGAACATCCCCACGCGGGTCATGCCCTTCGGCGCCCCCTTCGACTTCGTCACCGGCCCCAGGATCGCCGCCTACGCCAAGGAATTGCCGGCGCGGGTGCTGCTGCAGTGGATGAACCGCGCCGGGCGCGTGGTTCCCCGCGAAGGGCCCTGGGCGCGGATCGGCCGGCTCGGGGGCTACTACGACCTGAAATACTATCGTGGCTGCGACCTGCTGGTCGCCAACACCCGGGACATCGAGACCTACATCGTCTCCAAGGGCTGGCCCGTGACCCGCGTGGTCCACATCCCCAACTTCGCGGCCCCGGCGGGAGACGCGCCCCAGTCCCGCAGCGCGCTGGACACTCCCGAGGACGCGCCCCTGCTGCTGGGCATGGGGCGGCTGCACAAGGTCAAGGCCCACGACGCCAGCTTGAAGGCCCTGGCCCTCTTCCCAGAGGCATATCTGTGGATCGCCGGGGAAGGCCCCCTGGAACACAGCCTGAAGCATCTGGCCGAAAAGCTGGGGGTGGCGGACCGGGTGCGCTTCCTGGGCTGGCGCAAGGACGCATCCGCCCTCTACCGCGCCGCCGACATCTGCCTCTTCCCGTCGCGCTACGAGCCGCTCGGCAATACGGTGATCCAGGCCTGGGCCCACGGCATCCCCATCGTCGCCGCCGCCAGCCAGGGCCCGGGGGTCCTGATCCGCAACGAGGAGGACGGGCTGCTGCTGCCCATCGACGATCCCGCCGCCCTGGCCGAAGCCGCCCGGCGCCTCGCCGACGACAAGGCCCTGCGCACGCGCCTGTCGGAGGCCGGACTGGCCCGCGTGGCCGCCGAGTTCTCCCCCGCCCCCGTGGTGGCCCGCTGGCGGGAGATCTTCGCCGGTTTCGGGGAGGACTGAGCCATGTGCGGGATCGCGGGCCTCATCGGGACGGCGGACCACGCCAGGGTCGAGGCCATGATCGCCGCCCTGGCGCATCGCGGCCCGGACGGCATCCGCGTCGAGGATGTCGGCGACGCCACCCTCGCCCACGCGCGCCTGTCGATCATCGACCTGGAGCACGGCTGGCAGCCCCTTCATGCGGCGGGCTCGACCGTCGTCGGCAACGGCGAAATCTACAACTACCTCGAGCTGATCGAGGAATTCGGCCTCAAGGACAAACTCGCCACCGGCTCCGACTTCGAGCCCCTGCTGCACCTCTATGCGATGGAGGGCGAAAGGGCCTTCGACCGCCTGCGCGGCATGTACGCCTTCTGCCTGGTCGGCCACGACGGACGCACCTGGCTGGTGCGCGACCCGTTCGGGATCAAGCCCCTCTACATGCAATCCATGGTCCACGGGCTGGCCTTCGCCTCGGAACCGCGGAGTTTCACCGTAGGCCGCCAGCGTGAGGTCACACCCGCGGCGGCCAAGGATCTGCTCGCGCTCGGCTATGTGACCCTGCCCGATTTCGATGCGCCGTTGGAGGAGATGCGCATCATGCCTGGCATGGTGGTCGAGGCGTTTCGTAACGGCGGTGCTGGCGGTCTCAGCCGCCCCCCCATCCATTTCCCCCCGGCGAAAACCGAAGGGACTGAGGAGCAACTGCTCGCAGACCTCGACGCCGTGCTTGAAGACAGCGTGCGGGTGCACCAGCGCTCCGACGTGCCCTACGGCCTGTTCCTCTCCGGCGGCATAGACTCAGCCGCTATCGCCACCCTGATGAGCCGGCTGAACGAGCGTCCTGTGACCGCCTTCACCTGCGGCTTCGACGCACCCGGCGCCAGCGACGAGCGCGCCGCAGCGGAAAAGGTCGCGCGGGCGCTCGACCTCGACTGGCGCGAGATCAGTTTCGGCGAGGAGGACTTCTGGCGGATAGCGCCGCAGGTCGCCTGGGCGCTGGATGATCCGACCACGGACTATGCGACGCTTCCGACCTACAAACTGGCCGAGGCGGCCAAGGGAACGCTCACGGTCGTGCTAACCGGCGAGGGCGGGGACGAGCTCTTCGCCGGCTACGGCCGCTACCGCCGCGCCCTGCGGCCCGCCCTGCTCGGCGGCCGGCCCGCCGAGCCGCAGATCGACGCGCCCTTCCTGAAGGACGGGGGCGCGGGCGCCCTGGAGCGCTGGCGCACGATGGCCAAGGCGCCAGAGGGCCTGACGCTGCTGCAGCAGGCACAATGGGCCGACATCGTGACTTGGCTGCCGAACGACCTGTTGCTGAAGCTCGACCGCTGCCTGATGGCCCATGGGCTGGAGGGGCGCACGCCCTTCCTCGACCGCGAGGTCGCGGCCTTCGCCTTCGGCCTGCCCGACCGCATGAAAATCCGCGGCCGCTACGGCAAGTGGATCCTGCGCAAGTGGCTCGAGCGGCATTGTCCCGCCGCGGAGCCCTGGGCGAAGAAGCGCGGCTTCACCGTGCCCGTGGCCGACTGGATCGGCCCCCGCGCGGCCGATCTGGCCCCCCGCATTGCCGCCGTCCAGGGGATCGCGGAGGTCTGCGACACCGACGCCGTTCGCGCCGTGTTCGAACGGCCGGGCCAGGAGCACAACCGCTGGCCGCTGATGTTCTACGCCCTGTGGTGGACCATCCACGTCGGCGGCGCTTCGCCGGCCGAGGCCATGGAAGCGGTGGCAGGGCGGGTGTGACCGCCAAACTGCTCCCCTCTTGGGGGAGCTGGCACCCCGAACGGGGCGACTGAGGGGGCCGCGCGGCGCGCGGTTTACGTCAATGCCCTTCAGCCCCCTTCGTCGCCGCGTTCGCGACGACACTTCCCCCAGAGGGGAAGAGTTAGGGCTAGCGCGGCGTCTTACGCCGCCCGCCGATGGCGCGCTCGCGGTCGGCCAGCTCCATGGATTCCACCCGGTGCAGCAAGCGCTCCATGCCGCTGTCGCGGGCGCCCTCCTCGCGCAGGTGCATGACGAGGTCGCGCAGGTAGGCGATGTTGGGCCCGGACAACCCATGGGCGCCGGCGATCAGCCGCGCCTGGTCCTCGATGTCCATCACCCCGGCCCACTGCGGATGGGCGACATCGGACAGGAAGACGAGGGCCTTTTCCCGCCGTCCGTCAGCGAGGCGCACATGCTCCCAGGCCTCGACATAGGTCTCGGTCGGCTGCTCGCGGTCGATCAGATAGGCGTGGGTCTCGGCCCAGTCTTCCTCGGCGACCCGGTACACCACGCCC
Organism: Caulobacterales bacterium; assembly: GCA_947474395.1. Taxonomy (GTDB): domain Bacteria; phylum Pseudomonadota; class Alphaproteobacteria; order Caulobacterales; family Caulobacteraceae; genus CANJID01. The sequence continues at coordinate 51,305 of CANJID010000020.1, read as the reverse complement.
CGCACCGAGCCCCCCGGCGCCAGGCCCAGCACGAGCCCCGGCCGGTCGTGCGTGCCGCGGTGGTGGACGGAAAAGATGCAGAAAGCCCGCCGCCGCCCGTGGAGGGTTGCGGGGATGCGCTCTACATAGGCGAAGCCCGGTCGCCACATCAGCGAGCCGTAGCCGAACACCCAACGCGATTGGCCTAGCGCGTCCATGACCCTCGACAACAAATCCGCCGAACCCGACGCCGAGTCGCCCCCGCGCCGCAAGCCGCGGCTCTGGGTGTTGATAACGCCCTTCGCCCTCATCGTCCTCGCCCTCGCCCTCTACGGCGCCTATTGGCTGGTGGCGAGGAGCCGGCTTGAGGCCGGGATCGAAAATCGCGCGGAGGGCCTGCGGCAGGCGGGCTACCAGACGAGCGTCGAAGGCCTGCGGATCGACGGCTTCCCCTTCCGCATGCGGGTGGCCTTCAAGCAGGTGCGCGTTGGCGCGCCCTCCGGCTGGGCGGCGGAGGCCCCCGGGCTGAAGGCCGAAGCCTATCTGCACGACCTCGGCCACTGGGTGATCGTCGCTCCGGAGGGCCTGACGGTGACCCGGCCCAAGGGCGGGACCCTGGCCGTGCGCGGCCAGGCGCTGCGGGCCAGCATCGCAGGGGTCAATCGCGCGCCCTGGCGGATCACCATCGAGGGCAGCAAGCTGGCCTTCACCCCGGGCCCCGGCGCCCTGCCCTTCTCCTTCGCCACCATGGACAGCCTGACCCTTGGCCTGCGCCCGGCCCCCGACGGCGGCGCTGACGGCGAGGCGGGCCTGCAGATCACGGGGGGCAAGGCCGCGCCGCAGACGGTGCTCTGGCGCCTGGCCAACGACAGGCCGGTGGCCGCGACCCTGGACGCCCGCGTGGTCAAGCCCGCGGCCTTCAAGGGGAAAAGCTGGGCCGAGGCGGTCCGCGCCTGGACCGACGGGGGCGGACAGGTGCAACTGCTCAAGGCCGAGATGCAGGGCGGGGTCACCTCCCTCTGGGCCAAGAGCGGGACCCTCAGCGTCGGCTCCGACGGCAGGGTTTCGGGCTCGGCGCCTCTGGAACTCCGGCAAGGCGTGCAGGGCCTCACCGCCCTGGCCGGCGCGCCCCTGGACGAGACCGCCGCCCGCAGCGCCGCGGCGGTGGCCGCCGCCCGCGACAGCGGCGGCACGGCCTCTCTGAACCTGGTGTTCCAGGCCGGCGTCGTCACCCTCGGACCCGTGCAGATTGGGCCTTCGCCGAAAATCTACTGAGGGGCCGCCCAGCCCCGCCACATGCGCCGCAGGGCGGCCTCGAAGCTGCGGGCGAAGGCCGGGGCGTCGCACAGGGGTGAGGCCGCCATCCGGGGCCGCAGACCCTCGCGCAGGTCCGCGAGGCGCTCGGTGTCCGCGGTGAGGCCCGCCGCGATGGCGACGTAGGCGTCCCGGTCGGGGGCGATGAGCGCCTGAAGTCCGACACCCGTGAGCAGGCTCGCCGCCACCCTGGCGGAATGACGCTCGCCCATCAGGCACACCACCGGGACGCCCATCCACATCGCTTCGCAGGTCGTGGTCGTGCCGTTGTAGGGGAAGGGGTCCAGGGCGATGTCCACCTCGGCATAGGCGCGCAGGTGGGCGTCGAGGCTTCCGGTCCAGCCCTGCATGGCGATCCGTTCGGGGTCGACCCCAAGGCGGGTGAAGCGGGCGAGGCAGAGATCGCGGGCGCCCGAGTCGGCGAAGGCGTTTCCCTTCAGCTTCAGCCGGGCCTCCGGAACCCGCCGGAGCAACTCCACCCAGGTCTCCACCGTCGCGTCGGAGAGCTTGGCCGGGTTGTTGAACGAGCCGAAGGTCACGGCCCCGCTGACGAGCACGGGCGCCGGCGCGACCTCCGGGGCGTCCTTCGACGGCGCGTAGCAGAGAAAACCCCCGTCGAGGCGCAGCAGGGTCTCGGCGGCCAGGGCGTCGGCGGGACCTTCGGGATCGGTCACGGCGTCCACCAGCCGGTAGTCGATAGCGGAAACGCCCGTGGTGTTGGGATAGCCGAGCCAGGTCGCCTGCACCGGCGCGGGTTTCAGCGCGAAGACGCCCAGGCGATTGCCCGAGGTGTGGCCCGCCAGGTCCACCAGCACGTCGATCCGGTCGGCGCGGATGCGATTCGCCAGGGCCTCCTCGCTCATACCGACGGTGAAGAGCCAGGGGTCGGAGAGCTTCATCAGCCGCTCGGTCACGCGGTCTGGGCGCGGGGTCTGGGCGTAGCAGAACACCTCCACCGCCGACCGGTCGCGGGCCTCCAGCAGGGGCTCGAGAAAATAGGCCACCGAGTGGGCGCGGAAGTCGCCCGAGACGAAGCCGACTCGCAGGCGCCGCTCCGGATCGCGATTGTTGGCGTGAGGCGCCCCCGCTGGGCGGGCGTGGCGCTCGCCCCAGGCCCGGTGTTCGCGCGCCAGGGTTTCGGCGGAAATTTCGGAGCCATAGGCCAGGGACATCAGCCGGTTGCTCCCGGCCCCGGCGAGGTCGGGACGCAGGGCCACGGCGCGGTCGTAAGCACCCACGGCCTCACCCGTGCGTCCCTGGTCGTGCAGGGCGCCGGCCCGGTTGACCATGGCCTCCACGAAGTCCGGCCGCAGGGCCAGGGCCTCGTCGTAGGCCGCCAGGGCCTCGGTCAGGCGCCCCTGCACCATCAGCACATTGCCGAGGTTGTTGCGGGCCTCCGCATCGTCGGGGGCCAGGGCGATGGCGCGGCGATAGGAGCTTTCCGCCTCGTCCACCTTGCCCTGGTCCTGCAGGGCCAGTCCCAGCCCGACCAGCCGGGCCGCCGTTTCCGGCTCGAGGGCCAGGGCCTTGCGATAGGCGGCTTCAGACTCGGATGGGCGCCCCAGAAGCTGCAGCACCACGCCGAGGTTGCCGTGCCCGTTGGCGAGATTGGGCCCGAGGGCGACCACCCTCCGGTAGGCCGTCGCCGCCGCCTCCAGCTTGCCCTGGGCCTGGAGCACGAGGCCCAGGTGGAAATGTCCCTGCGGATCGTTGGGGACAAGCGCCGCCGCCCGTCCGAAGGCCGCCGCCGCCTCGGGCAGCTTGCCTTGCGCCTGCAGCAGGCCGCCGAGGTTGATGAGGGCGGCCGGGTAGCTGGCGTGCAGCTCCAACGCGCGCCGGTAGGCGGCCTCCGCCCCCGCCACGTCGCCCAGGGTCTGGAGAGTGTTGCCGAGGTTGTTGTGCGCCTGGGGTGAGGCCGGCTTGGCGGCTATGGCCCGTCGGTAGGCTGCCGCCGCCTGGTCGAACCGGCCCAGGTCGTGCAGCACGGCGCCCAGGTTGGTCTGGAACTCAGGGGCGTCCAGCGCGGCGATCGCCCGGCCGATCAGGTCCGCCGCCTCCTCGAGCCGGCCGTTCTGGTAGGCCAGGACCCCCATCCCGTGGAGACCGTCCGCATGGCCGGGCTCGGCGGCCAGGACCTGCCGGTAGAGCGCCTCGGCCTCGGCCATGCGGCCCGCCTGGTGCTGCTGCATCGCCGTCCTGAAAAGCTCGGCGGTGCGGGCGGGTGGCGCGTCCGTCATGGTCCTGGGGTCGTCGATCGTCGGGAAACGGCCAACCTAGTTTGGGCTCGCAGGCCGGTCCAGACGCGGCGCTTGCGCTCCCGCTCGCTCGCCTTATGGTCCGCCCCGTTCTGTCCCCGGGGGAGATCATGGACGCAGAGCGTCCCACGCTTGAAGAGGTCCGCGCGCGTATCGACGCCATCGACGCCCAGCTCCTGGCCCTGCTGGACGAGCGGGCGGCGCTTGCCCATGCCGTGGCCGAAGCCAAGCGCGAGAGCGGGGGCGACGGCAAGCTCGGCATCCGCTCGGCGCGGGAAGCCCAGGTGATCCGCACTGCCCTCGCCCGCCCCCGCCAGGCGGCCAGCAACGGCCTTGTGGTCAGCGTCTGGCGCGAGCTGATCGGCGAGAGCCTGCGCATCCAGGGTCCCTTCAACCTGACCGTCTGGGGCGGCGCCCGGCCCGCCCGCACGGTGGAGCTGGCCCGCCAGCGCTTCGGCGTGGCCCCGCCGCTCGCCATGGCCGAAACCGCCGAGGCCGCCATCGCCGCGACCCACGAGCCCGGCGGCGTCGCGGTCCTGGCCCTGGAGCCCAACGCCCGGTGGTGGGCGCGGATGCTGGTCGAGCCCAAGCTCAACATCTTCGCCTGCCTGCCCGACCTGACCGCCTGGGGTCCCGGCGGGGCCATGGCCGTGGCCGAGGTCGAGGTCGAGCCTTCCGGCGGCGACCAGACCTTCTGGGTCACCGATGCTCCCCGCGCCAACGAGGCCATTATCGAATCCCTCAGCCGCGACGGGGTCGCCGCCAGCCTGATCGCCGAGAGCGGCGGACTGAAGCTCTTCTGCCTGGCGGGCTATTTCCAGCGTCACGACGAGCGCCTGGCGCGGGCGCCCGGACGGCTCACCGGGGTGATCGGGGCTGCGCCCACCCCGTTCGATCTGTAAGGATCGCCCCATGACCGAAGTCGCCGACATAGACCGGCCCGACCGGCCGGCCCCCAAGCCGGGCATTCTGGACATCGCCCCCTATGTGGCGGGCAAGGCCAAGGCCGTGGGTCACGCGCATCCGCTGAAGCTCTCCGCCAATGAGAACGTGCTGGGCTGCAGCCCGGCCGCCCGGGCCGCCTATCTCGAGGCCGCGGCGGCCATGAACCTCTATCCCGACCCGCGGGCCAGCGCCCTGCGCGCAGCCCTGGCCGCCCGCTACCGGCTGGAGCCGGACCGGCTGGTGTTCGGCTGCGGCTCGGACGAACTGTTCGGCCTGCTCTGCAACGTCTACGTCGAGCCCGGCGACAACATCGTCCAGGGCGAGCATGGCTTCATGGCCTGGCGCATCGCCGCCCGCGCCGCCGGGGGCGAGGTGAAGTTCGCGGCCCAGCCCAACCTGCGCCTGGACGTCGATACGCTGCTGGCCGCGGTGGACGAGCGAACCCGCATCGTCTTCCTGGCCAACCCCGACAATCCCAGCGGCTCGTGGCTGCCTCATTCGGAGGTGGTGCGGCTGCACGAGGGCCTGCCGGCCGACGTGGTGCTGGTGCTCGACTACGCCTACGCCGAGTTCTGCACCGACCCGGCCTACGAGGACGGGCTCGACTACGCGCGGGACAAGGCCAACGTCATCGTCACCCGCACCTTCTCCAAGATCCACGGCCTGGCGGGCCTGAGGGTCGGCTGGGGCTATGGCGCGCCGGAGATCGTCTTCGCCATCGACCGCATCCGCCCGCCCTTCAACACCAGCGTGCCGGCGCAAGCCGCGGCCGTGGCGGCCCTGACCGACCAGGATTTCGTGGCGCGCTCCATCGCCCTGGTCGAGACCTGGCGGCCCTGGCTGACCCAGCAGATCGGCGGGCTGGGGCTGGAGGTGAACCCGTCCCAGGGCAATTTCGTGGTGGTCCGGTTCCCCAACGAGCCGGGCGGGACCGCCCTCGACGCCGAGGCCTTCCTTGCCGGACGGGGCATCCTCGTGCGCGACCTGGTCAACTATTCCATGGGCGACTGCCTGCGCGTCACAGTGGGACTGGAAGAGCATAATCGCGCCCTGGTCGAGGCGCTGGCCGCCTTCGTGAAGCGCTGACATGGCCGAGCTGATCTATCCCCGTATGGCCGTGATCGGCTGCGGCCTGATCGGCGGCTCGGTGATCCGCGCCGCCAGAGCCGCCGGGGTGGTCGGCGAGATCGCCATCGCCGACGCCAGCGAGGCGGCCCGCGCCCGGATCGTCGCGCTCGGCCTCGGCGACCTGGTGACCGGCGACCCGGCCGAGGCTGTCCGCAACGCCGACCTCGTCGTGCTGGCCACGCCCCCATCGGCCATCGGCGAGGCCGCCAAGGCCCTGGCGTCCGCCCTCAAGCCCGGCGCGACGCTGACCGACGTGGGCTCGGTCAAGCACACCGTCGCCGTCGCCATGGCCGCCGCCGCCCCGGCGGGCGTGTTCGTGATCCCCGGCCACCCCATCGCCGGCACCGAGCAGTCCGGCCCCGATGCGGGCTTCGCGGAGCTGTTCCAGAACCGCTGGACCATCCTCTGCCCGCAGGCCTCGACCGATCCGGCCTACCCGGCCGCGGTGGACCGCCTGACCCGCTTCTGGGAAGCCCTGGGCGCCCAGGTCGAGCTGATGGAGGACAAGCACCACGACATGGTGCTGGCCATCACCAGCCACCTGCCCCACCTGATCGCCTACAACATCGTCGGCACCGCCGAGCACCTGGAGCAGGTCTCCGAGGGCGAGGTGATGAAGTTCTCCGCCGGGGGCTTTCGCGACTTCACCCGCATCGCCGCCTCCGACCCGGTGATGTGGCGCGACGTCTTCCTGCTGAATCGCGAGGCGGTGCTGGAGATGCTGGCCCGCTTCAACGAGGACCTGCTGTCCCTCGCCCGCGCCATCCGCCGGGGCGAGGGCGACGTCCTGCAGGACCACTTCACCCGCACCCGCGCCATCCGCCGCGGTGTCATCGACGCCGGCCAGGAAAGCCCCGAGCCCAACTTCGGACGGGACCGGAAGTAGCTGCCACCCAGTCCTTTCCCCTCTGGGGAAAGTGTCGGCCCGAACGGGCCGACGATAGGGGCTGAAGGGCGCTGTCCCCTCGCCGTCGCGCCCATGAGCCCCTTCTGTCAGGCCGTTCGGCCTGACAGCTCCCCCAAACGGGGAGCGACTACGCCGCCGAACCTTGGCCGCGCTCACCCGTTCTCCTCCTGTGAAGTCGCCTATCCACATGAGCCGCCCCCTCGCGGAGTTCCTCGCCGGGGTGCTGACGGCGGCGACATCCGCCGTGCTGCTGATCGGCGTGCTGAACGCCTACGTCCCGGCCCAGCACGTCCCGTGGAAGCCCCTGAATCTGGACCAGCCGGTCGGGCTGGCGACGCGCTGGAAGCTGGACCGGGCGTTGGATGAGCCGGGGACCTGCCGGACCTTCCTGGCGCAGAACCGCATCGCCTTCTCCCCCGTGGCCGACAGGACGCAAGGGTTCTGCGTACTGGACGGGGCGGTGCAGCTTCGCGACGGGGCGGCCCGCCTCTCCACCCCGCCCGTGATGGATTGCGCCCTCGCCGCCCGCTACGCCCTTTGGGAGCGCCAGGTGGTCGAACCTGCCGCGCGCGAGTTGCTGGGCTCGGACCTGGCCCGCGTCGAGCATTTCGGGGCCTATTCCTGCCGCACCCTCTACGGCCAACCCGGCGCCAGGCCGAGCGAGCACGCCCGCGGGGCCGCCGTCGACATCGCCGCCTTCCGCCTCGCCGATGGGCGGCGCGTCACGGTCCTGGAAGGCTGGAACAAGGGCGGGCCCGAGGCGGCCTTCCTGCGCCGGGTGCGGGACGGAGGCTGCGGCCTCTTCGGGGCGGTGCTCTCCCCCGACTACAACGCGGCCCACCACAACCACCTGCACCTCGACCTCAGCCCCTACAGCCTCTGCCGCTGACGATCTTCTCCTGCCAGGGGAAGGCGGCGCGCGCACGGCCTCTCGGTTTGCTACCAGTCCCCGATGCACGAGCGGGTGGAACAGGTCCTCAGCTTGGCCCGCCGGCTCCTGCGCCGGCTGTGGGCGTCGACGCTCATGCGCCTGGACGTCCTGCTCGATCTCTTCTTCGGGGTCATGCTGCTGTTCGGCGCGGTCAACGCCTACGCCCCGGCCCAGGACCTGCCCTGGAAGCCCCTGCGGCTGTCGGACCCGATCGGCCTCGCCACCGCCTACAAGCTCGAGCAGGCCACCGCCAACCCGACCACCTGCCTCGCGTTCCTGGCGGACAACGGCGTCGCCTTCCGTCCCCTGCCCTACCAGGACGAGCAGGACTATTGCGTGGTGGCCAATCCGGTGCGCCTCGGCGACGCGGACCTGACCCTGCAGACCCCCAATCCCCTGATGAGCTGTCCGATGGCCGCCGCCTTCGTCCTGTGGGAGCGGCAGTCGGTGGTCCCGGCGGCGCGGCGCATCCTGGGGACCGAGGCCGTGGGGCTCGACCATGTGGGGACCTACACCTGCCGGCGCATGCGCAGCGAGGCCGCCATCGCCCCTAGCGCCCACTCCCGCGCCGACGCCATCGACGTGGCCGGTTTCCGCCTGGCCGACGGGCGCACCCTGTCGATCGAGAAGAGCTGGAAGGGCAACGGAGCTGAGTCCGCCTTCGTCCACACGGTCTACGGCGGGGCCTGCCAGATTTTCCACACCACCCTGTCGCCCCAGTACAATCGCGCCCACGCCGCGCACCTTCACCTGGACATGGGGCCGGACCGCTTCTGCCGGTGAGCGAGGCCATACCGGGCCAGGGATTTCGCCTGGATTTTTGGATTGACCGTCGCAAGCGTCGCAGGCACATTTTTGCCCGCAACTCGATGTCTTGGCCTACCGACACGTCTCGTTCGGGGCCCGCCCCGGCCGGAACCGCCGCTACCCAGAAATTGATGTTGTCGACCCGCGGAAGGCGTCTCGCCGACCGCATATCTGGAACGGTGAGTTCAGGAGACACCCACATGGCCAACGGTACGGTCAAATGGTTCAACAGCACCAAGGGCTTCGGCTTCATCCAGCCCGAAGCCGGCGGCTCCGATGTGTTCGTGCACATCAGCGCCGTGGAGAAGGCGGGCATGCGCAGCCTCAATGAAGGTCAGCGCGTATCCTACGACATGCAGGAAGAACGCGGCCGCACCGCCGCGGTGAACCTCAAGGCCCTCTAAGGCTTCGAAGGGCCACGGACTTCGGACGGGCGTCGGCGCGAGCCGGCGCCCGTTTCGCATTTCAGAACCCCAGTTCCCGCCGGACCTCGGGCGCCGTCACGCCCCGCGTGCGCAGCTCCGCCAGGGACTCCGCTCCGTTGCGCTTGGCCAGGCGCTTGCCGTCGAGGCCCAGTAGCAGGCGGTGGTGGCGATAGACCTGGGCGGGCAGGCCGAGCAGGGCCTGCAGCAAGCGCTGGATGTGGGCCGCCTCGAACAGGTCGTTTCCCCGCACCACATGGGTCACCCCCTGCAGGGCGTCGTCCACCGTCACCGCCAGGTGGTAGGCCACGCCCACGTCCTTGCGGGCCAGGACCACGTCGCCCAGACGCCCGGGGTCGGCGCGGATCTCGCCGGTCTCGCCGTCAGGGCCGGCGCCTTCCTCGAGGAAGCTCAAACGATCCCAGTCGGCCCCCAGCACCTCCCGCGCCCGGTCAAGGGACAGCCGCCAGGCGAAGGGCTTGCCCTCGGCGATCAGGGCCGCCTCCTCCGCTTGCGGCAGGGCTCCTCCGCGGAACACCTCCTCCGGGCCATGGGGGGCGCTGGCCATGGCGTCCAGCACCTCGCGGCGGGTGCGAAAGCAGCGGTAGGCGAGGTCGCGTCCCCGCAGCCGCTCCACGGCGGCGGCGTAGTCGCCCATGTGCTCGGACTGGCGGCGGACCGGCTCTTCCCACTCAAGGCCCAGCCAGGCGAGGTCCTCGCAGATCGCCGCCTCGAAGGCCGGGCGCACACGTGTCGTGTCGATGTCCTCGATCCGCAGCAGGAAGCGCCCGCCCGCAGCCTTCGCGGCCTGGTAGGCGGTCAGGGCGGAGAAGGCGTGGCCCTGGTGTAAGAGGCCGGTTGGCGAGGGAGCGAAGCGGGTGGTGAAGCGGCTCACCGGCCGAAGCTGAGGTGCTCGAGCACGGCGCGGATGAAGCCCTCGTCGCCGCCGAGTTCGGTCTTAAGCGGGTCGAGCTGGCGGTAGCGCAGGATGTCGGTCAGGCCGCGCAGGGCCGCCCAGCCGGCGATCCCGGCCAGGCGCCGGTCCGTGGGCGAGACGTCCGGGGGCATGGCCTCGGCGAAGGCGTCCACCAGGATGCCGGGGATGGATTCGTGCACATCCACCGGCAGGGGGCCGGTTTCCAGCACCCGGATGGTCTCGAACATCAGCCGGTAGAGGGCCGGGTTGTTGAGGCCGTAGCCGACGTAGGCCGCGCCGACGGCGATCATCCGTTCGCGCCCGGCCTTGTTCTCGGCCCGCGCCCGCTTAAGTGACTCAAGCAGCTCCGCGGTGCCCTCATGGGCCACTTCGGAGAGCAGCTCGGTCCGGTCCCGGAAGTGATGGTAAGGGGCGGCAGGACTGACGCCGGCCTCGCGGGCCACGGCCCGCAGGGACAGGGCGGCGATGCCTTCGGTTTCCAGAATCCGACGGGAGGCCTCGATCAGGGCCCGCCGGAGGTCGCCGTGATGGTACGGCTTCGGGGTGGCGCGTGTGGGCTTCATGCAACACCCATCTTAACACCCGAACTAAACGTCGCCCAGAATCTTGACATCGATTAGTTCATTCTTATCTAAACCGCGTCAAGATCGGGGTGGGTAAGGGGCTCGCCCCTCTTGTGTGTGTTTTTTGGAGAATTGAAATGGCTACCAATCTTGTGAAGGTCGAACGCGCTCTGGACGGCTTCGGCCAGATCCTGATGCTCGGTCTGGGCCTCACCTCGGCCTTCGCTCTGGTCCTTCTGGGCTAAGCGAAGCGCCCTTGCGGGGTGATGGGCCGCAATGGATAGAGGGGCGGTGTCCGCCCCTCGCCCCGCCCAACTGAAAACTGCCCGCGCCGAACTATCGGCGCTGGATCCGGCCCTGGCCGCGGCGGACGCGGCGGTTCCTGAATTCGAGTGGCGCATCCGGCCCGCGGGTTTCGCGGGCCTGGTGAAAATGGTCGTCGAGCAACAGGTCTCGGTCGCCGCCGCGGCGGCGATCTGGGGGCGGTTCGAGGCCGGCCTCGTCGTTGTCACGCCGCAAACGGTGCTGGCAATGGACGAGGCCGGGCTTCGCAGCTTCGGCCTCTCCGGACAGAAGGTCCGCTACGCCCGGGCGATCGCCGACGCGGGCTTCGACTTCGACAATCTTCCCAATCTTTCCGACGAGGACGCCGTCGCGGCGCTCACCGCGATCAAAGGCGTGGGCCGCTGGACGGCCGAGACCTACCTGATGTTCTGCGAGGGTCGGCTGGACGTGTTCCCCGCCGGCGACGTCGCCCTGCAGGAGGCGGTGCGCATGGCCGAGGCCGCGCCCGCGCGCCTGAACGAAAAATCCCTCTACGCCCGCGCGGAAGCGTGGCGCCCCTTTCGCGGGGTGGCCGCCCACCTGCTGTGGGCCTATTACGGCATGGTTCGGCGGGGCGAGGTCTCCCTGCCTGCAGGGAGTATCTGATGCTGCGTCTGGACGGGCCGCGCATGCCGCCGGCGAACGGCGGGGCGGCCAAGAAACTGGTGATCCTGGCCCACGGCTACGGCTCCAACGGCCAGGACCTGATCGGCCTCGCGCCCTACCTCTCCCGCGCCCTGCCCGACGCGGTGTTCGTCGCGCCCAACGCCCCCGAGCCCGTCCCCGGCTATCCGGGCGGATACCAGTGGTTCCCGATCTCGCGCCTCGACCCGCACCTGATGGGCGCGGGCGTTCGTAGCGCCGCCTCGAGCCTGGACCGCTTCATCGACGCCGAGCTGACGCGCTACCGCCTGACGGCCGCCGACTGCGCCCTGGTCGGCTTCAGCCAGGGGACCATGATGTCCCTGCATGTGGGCCTGCGCCGTCCCGAGCCGCTCGGCGCCATCCTCGGCTATTCGGGCTTGCTGGCCGCGCCCGAGACCCTCGCCGCCGAGATCAAGAGCCGCCCGCCCATCGCCCTGGCCCACGGGGACCGCGACGACGTCATCCCCATCGGCGGCCTCTTCGCCACCATCGACGGCCTCGCCGCCGCCCGGACGCCGTGTATGTGGCGGATCAGCCCCGGCGCCGGCCACACCATCGCCGAGGACGCCCTGGCCCTGGGCGACAGCTTCCTGCGAAGCGCCTTCGCCGGGAAATTCCGCGGCTGGGCCCCGGCGGAAACCGTGCGCAAGCCTTAGGCAGGCCGCTCCACGCGTCATGGAGGTGTCTTGCAAAATCGCCTATACCGGCCACGCTTCGTCGCAAGAGAAGCGATTCTGACGCTTGCATCCCACTCGAGGAGGTCCTCGTCTTCAGTGGCGTCCGCGTAATAGATCAAGGCTCGCCGAGGGCCGAAGGGTCGTCCGATGCAGGTGCTTAGCCGCCCGCCGTCGGGATCGCCCGCCCTCGTGCTGAACGCCGACTTCCGGCCCCTGTCCTACTATCCCCTGTCGCTGTGGCCCTGGCAGGAGGTGATCAAGGCCGTGTTCCTGGAGCGGGTCGAGGTGGTCTCGACCTACGACCAGGTGGTCCGCTCCCCGACCTTCGAGATGGCCCTGCCCAGCGTGGTGGCCCTCAAGCATTACGTGGCCCAGGACCGGGCGCCGGCCTTCACGAGGTTCAACCTCTTCCTGCGCGACTCCTTCGCCTGCCAGTACTGCGGGGCGGGGGAGGAGCTGACCTTCGACCACATCGTCCCGCGCTCGCGGGGCGGGCGCACCACCTGGGAGAACATCGTCACCGCCTGCGCCCCCTGCAACCTGACCAAGGGCGGGCGCACCCCCCGCGAGGCGCACATGTTCCCCGCCAAGCCGGCGCGCCGCCCGACCATGCACCAGCTGCAGGACCTGGGGCGCCGCTTCCCCCCGAACCACCTGCACGCCAGCTGGCTCGACTACCTCTACTGGGACATCGAGCTGGAGGCTTAAGGGCGCGCTCAGCCCATCCAGCGGTAGCCGACCCCCGGCTCGGTGGTGAGCAGAGCCGGGGGCGAAGGATCGGGGCCCGCGGCGGCGGGCGGGAATCGACCGGCGGCCGGGATTCCTCTAGTGGATGGTCACGCCGCAGCGCCCTCGATAGAGGGGCGGACGCCGGACGCCCGTACTTGCCTGAGAACCTATTGGCTCTTGCAGAGTCGCCGCCCCTAGTTTGGAAGACCGTCATGGGAAACCGCAAGATCGTCACCGTTGGAGGCGGCCTGGTCGCCGTCGCCGGCTTCGCCGCCGTCGCCACCGCCTTCGTGACCGGCAATGCCGAAGGATCGGGCGTCGGCCTGATGCTGGCGGGTTTCGTCGCCCTGATCCTGGGCGTCGCCAGCCTGTTCGCCCTTTTCGCCACCCAATGACCTCGGGGGCCCGGGCCCCGCACGGTTAACAAAGTCCTTACCGGATCGGTCTCCCCTGCCTTGACGAGCGGCGCAGGCGGAGGGCGCCGCCGCGCTGAGGAGTTTGCATGCGCCGACCGCGCGCCGGTCTTCTGTGGCTCGCCCTCCTGGCGCTCCCCGCCCTCGGCCCCACGACGGCCGCGGCGGCCGAAGCCGCCCCAAAGGCCACCGAGGGACTGAAGCTCACCGGCAGCGCGCGGGTCCGCTACGAGACCATCGGCAACCAGCCGCGCACCGGCCTCAACAAGGGCGACACCCTGGTCGCCGTCCGCACCGGGGTGACGGCCGAATACGACAAGGGCTCGGTCAAGGTCGTCGGGACCTTGCAGGACAGCCGCGCCTACGGAGCCAACGGCGGCAGCCCCCTCTCCACCTACGACGTCAACGCGGTCGAGCTCACCGAGGCCTATGTCCAGGCGGGCCTGCGGGGGCCGCTGGGCCCCGACACCACCGCCACGGTGCAGGCGGGCCGCTTCACCATGCTCCTGGGTTCGCGCCGGCTAATCGCGGGGGACGACTTCCGCAACACCAGCAACAGCTACACCGGCGCGCGGGTCGACATCGCCGCGCCGAGGGCCGGCCTGACCGCCACCCTGGTCTACACCCTGCCCCAGGTCCGCCTGCCGGACGACATCCCCTCCCTGCTGAAGAACGAGATCGCCTTCGACCGCGAAAGCAATGACCTGAGGCTCTGGGGCGGGATCGTCACCAAGACCGGCCTGCCGTTCAGGACCGCCGCGGACGTCACCTACCTCGGCCTGGACGAGCGGGACTTTCCCGGCCATCCGACGCGCAACCGCCACCTGCGCACCGCCGACGCCCGCCTGATCCGCGACCCCGCGCCAGGGCGCTTCGACTTCGAGTTCGAGGGCGGCTACCAGTACGGGACCATTCGCGACAGCCTGTCGCCGATCGCCGTCCCCCTGGACGTCTCGGCCTCCTACATGCACTTCGAGGTGGGCTACAGCTTCGCCGGCGCCTGGCGCCCCCGCGTCGAGGTCGACTACGACTACGCCAGCGGCGACCACGGGGCGGCGAGTTACGGCCACTTCGACACCCTGCTGGGCAGCCGGCGGGGGGACTTCAGCGTCCCCGGCCTGTTCTTCGCCATCGGCCGGGCTAACATCATCTCCCCGGGCGTGCACCTGGAGCTGACCCCCAACCGGCGCACCGACATCCTGCTGCACTACGAGGCGCTGTGGCTGGCTTCGCGCACCGACGCCTTCTCCTTCACGGGGGTGCGCGATCCGACGGGGGCCTCGGGCAATTTCGCGGGCCACGACGTCGACGCGCGCGTCCGCTACTGGCTGGCGCAGGACCGGCTGCGGCTGGAGGCCAACGCCGCCTATCTGATCAAGGGCCGTTTCCTGAAGACCGCGCCCGACGCCCCTGCGGGCGGAAACTCCAGCTTCCTGGCGCTCAGCCTGCTGGCGACTTTTTAGCTAGTAGGCGCGGGCGAGGTCGCAGCCGCGCTCCTTTTCCGCGTCCAGCGCCGCTTGCAGGCCCGCGACGGGGAAGGTCCGCACCCGGGCGCCGGGAGCCGAGCGGATTTCCACCGCATTGGCGTTGGCCAGCTCCACCGCGGCGATGTGCACGAGGCCGTTGCTGGGGTTGGCGGCGTTGTTGGTGATGGTGCGCACCCCCAGCATGGCGACGTCGGTCATTGCCGCGCGGCCGGTGCGCGCCGGGGCGCCGTCGATCCGGTATTCGGCGGCCGAGGTGTTGGCCCAACGGCCGAAGTCGAACCGGGCCGCCCCGCGGGCGACGGTCACGCGCGGCGCGCGGAGGCGGCAGCTCACCGCCCCGTTGAAGCCGTCGGTCTTCACCTCGGCGGTCCAGCCCTGCACCTGGAACCTCTGCACCGGCGCATTGGCGGGCGGGGTGCGGTTGAACAGGCCTCCAAACAGGGCCAGGGCGACCATGGATCCGATCATTGGGGCGGCCTCTCGACTGTGAGCGCGTGAGGCGAACCGCCCCGTCGCGGCTGATATCTTCACTCTCGCGCGGCTTCGCAAGCCCGCATCGGCGCGCACCGTCTTGCGTTCACCGCCAAGCTCGCCCACATCGGAACCTGCTTGACCTTGGCCGCGTTCCGATAGCGACTTTTCCCCGCCCTTCCAGGAGGCCCTCCCCATGGCTGCGAGCAATGCCGCCCAAACCGTCAACGGCGCCAAGAAGACCGTCGATGACGCCAAGAAGACCGCCGCCTCCGCGCGCCGCACGGTCGATGACATCGAGGACGCCATCCCCGAAATCGCCCGCCGGGCGGAGCGGGTGTTCCAGGAAAGCGTGGGCCACCTGAAGACCCAGGCCCGCGACAAGCTCGGCGTCACCAGCGAGCAGCTGGACAGCGCCCGCCACTACGTGGTCGAGCGGGTGCAGGAGCGCCCCTTCACCACCACCCTGGCGGCCTTGGGCGCGGGCTTTCTGATCGGCCTGCTGTTCGCCGGCAATCGTCGGTGATCAAACGCGTCTTCCTGACCGTCGCGGCCGCCTCCGCCTTCGGGGCGGCGGCCGCCGTGCTGGTGGTGGCGGGCGCCTACGCCCTGTTCGCCCTGGCGCGTGACCAGGGCGGGCTGGGCCCCGCCGGCGCCGCCGGCCTGGTGGCCCTGATCGCAGCCGTGGTTCTCGGCCTTGCGGGCCTGGCCCTGGCCCTGAAGGGGCGCCGTCCGCCCCCCTCGGAGTCCAACCTTGTCGACCGCGTGACCTCGCTGATGAGCGAGCATCCGGTGCTCGGCGCCGGGGCGGCCCTGCTCGCCGGCATCGTGGCCCTGAAGAATCCCAAGCTGGTCACCACCATGCTCAGCGCGTTCCTCGCCTCCCGCGCGGGCGCCAAGGATCGCAAGCGCCGCTGAGCCTTCTCTTCTGAACCTTCTCCGCGGCTCGAGGGTTTGTCCCTCGACCGCCGAGGAGAGTTCCATGTTCAGACTGCCCGAGCTTCCCTATCCCGCCGACGCGCTGGAGCCTGTGCTGTCGGCGCAGACCCTGCGAACCCACCACGACAAGCACCACGCCAAGTACGTGGAGACCACGAACGAACTTCTCGGCCAGGCGGCGGCCCACCGCGCCGGCTCGCTTGAGGCGGTGATCCGCGCCGCAGCCGCCGGCCACGAGCACAAGCTCTTCAACAACGCCGCCCAGGCCTGGAACCACGGCTTTTTCTGGGAATGCATGCACCCCGATCACGCCCCGCCGGCAGGCCCACTGGAGGCGGCCATCGGCAGCGCCTTCGGCGGGCTCGACAAGCTGAAGACCAAGTTCGTCGAAGAGGGCGCCGCCCACTTCGCCTCCGGCTGGGTCTGGCTCACGGCCAGGGGCGACGCGCTGGAGCTGACCTCCCTGCATGACGCCGAGACCCCGGTGATCCAGGACGGGGTCACGCCGATCCTGACCTGCGACCTGTGGGAGCACGCCTACTACCTCGACCACAAGAACGACAGGGCGGGCTTCCTGGAGGCCTGGTTCGACCGATTGGCCAACTGGCGCTTCGCCGAGGCCCAGTTCGCCGCCGCGACGGGGCGTGGCGAGGGCTACCACTATCCTCCGTCCACGGCCCAAGATCACGTCGGTCAGGCCGCGTGAAATCCCTTGTGGTTAAAGGAACGTAGCGCCGGGCAAGCGCGTTGGAGCTTCATAGACCGGCGTCAGACAAGAGCGCCTAGATTTCAGGAGGTTTAGATGCTGCGGTGGGCCTTGATTTTCCTGGTGGTGGCCTTGGTCGCGGGCGTGTTGGGCTTCACCAGCATCGCCGGCGCCTCGATCGACATCGCCAAGATCCTGTTCTTCGTGTTCCTGGTGCTGTTCGTGGTCTCGCTGATCGCCAACGCGGTCCGGGGCCGAGGGGTTTAGCGACCCTTCCAACAGGCTGAAGACAGGCCGCCCGCTCCCGACCAGGGGGCGGGCGGTTTTCGTTGAGCGCGTCAGGCGAAAGTGTGAGCGGTTTCGCCGCCTGGGCGTCTATTCGCGCTACTTCCAGTACAGCAACACCGACAATTGCGGCGCGGCCTGCACCACGGCCCTGTTCGACAACAATCCGGCCACCATCCCCTTCGGGGCCATGGGCGGCGGCGGCCCCTACGACACCGACGCCTGGGGCGCGCAGAACATCTCGACGGTGCGCATCGACGCGCCCGTCGGAGGTTTGCGGAACCGGCTGATCGCGGGGGTGGACCTGTCGTACCAGTCCAACGACAAGACCTTCTTCTTCTACACCCTGCCGACCGGGATCACGGCCCGCAACCTGATCCCGCGCAACCTGATCACCCCCGACGCGCGCATGCCCGCCGGCTACCGGGTGTTCGCCCCGACGCCGGCCAACATCGCCAACACGACCGCGACCCTGACCAGCGTGGTCACGACCGCCGCCGAGAGCACGGACGACGGCGTCTTCTTCACCGACCGCCTCTGGCTCAGCCAGGCCTGGTCGGTCATCGGTTCGCTGCGCCTCGACAAGTACCGGGTGCAATACGACAGCGTGACCGTCGCGGCGGCCTCAGCGACCCTCAAGTCCAAGTCCGACCTGACCAATCCGCGGGTCAGCCTGGTCTATGAGCCGAACGAGAGCCAGACCTGGTACGCCTCGTGGGGCCGCTCGGCCAACCCGCAGGGCACGGGGGCCGTCGCCTCGGCCACGGCGCTTGCTGTGGCCACCAAGGACCTGGAGCCCGAGGTCAACCAGACCTGGGAGGCGGGGGCCAAGGTCTCCGTAGCGCAGGGGCGGCTCGGCCTCACCGGCTCGATCTTTCAGGTGAAGAAGGACAACGCCCTGCAGACCGATCCCTCGACCGGCTTCATCCAGGCCCAGTCGGGCGAGCGCCAGCGCATCCGCGGGGTAGAACTCGGCGCCACGGGGCGGATCACCCGCGCCTGGAGCGTCAACGCCGCCTACGCCTACATCGACGCGGAGATCCGCGAGTCCTTCTCCAACTGCACCGTGCCGGCGGCCAGCCCCACTGGGGCCCCGACCAATGTGGTCTGCGCGGTCGGCGTCACGGCGGCGATCCCGGTGCTCAACACCGTGGCGGTCGGCCGGCAGGTGACCTTCACGCCCAAGCACTCCGCCTCGTTCTGGACCACCTACGATCTGAAGGCGGTCGTTCCAGGCCTCTCCGTCGGCGGGGGCGTGAGCTACCAGAGCCGCGTCTACCTGGGCTACACGGCGGTCTCGTCCTCCTACGCCGCCCGCTCCACCCTGGTCGCCTCCAAGATCGCCCAGGCCCCGGAGAGCTACTCGGTGGACGCCCTGGTGGAGTACCGCGTCCGCAACGTCCGGCTGGCGCTCAACGCCAACAACCTGACCGATCGGCTGAACTACAGCCAGGTGTTCGGCAACCGGGGCGTCCCGGCGCCGGGGCGCAGCGTGGTCTTCTCATTAAGCGCCGCCTTCTGATGCTGGTCCTGATCCCCAGACTGCTCGATCCCGACCAGACGGCGCGCTGCCGGGAGGTGCTGGAACGGACAGCCTGGGTCGATGGGCGCACGACCGCGGGAGCCCAGTCGGCCCTGGCCAAGCACAACCTCCAGGTCCCCGAGACCGCCCCCGAGGCGCGCGAGCTGGGGGAGATCATCCTTCAGGCTCTTGGCGTAAGTGAGACCTTCGTCTCCGCCGCCCAGCCGCTGAAGGTCTTCCCGCCCCTGTTCAACCGCTACGACGAGGGCATGCGTTTCGACCCCCACGTCGACAACGCCATCCGCTTCTCCAAGACGGCGGGGGTTCGCTACCGCACCGACGTCTCGGCCACCCTGTTCCTGTCGGACGGCTCCGACTACGACGGCGGCGAACTGGTGATCCAGGACGCCTACGGCGAGCACCAGGTGAAGGGGGACGCGGGCGACCTCGTCATCTACCCCTCCACCAGCCTGCACCGGGTCGAACCCGTCACGCGCGGCAGGCGCTGGGCCTCGTTCTTCTGGATCCAGTCCATGGTCCGGGACGACGGCCGGCGCGCCCTGCTCTACGAGCTGGACATGTCCATCGGCCAGGCCCGCCAGGCCCTCGGCGACCGCGACCCGGCCGTGCTCGGGCTCACCGCCAGCTACCACAACCTGCTGCGCATGTGGGCCGAGGTCTGATCGCCGCACGAACGTTGGTTGGAACCGTAACTTTACCAATGCCCGGCTAATCTGACGGGATGATCGTCGACACGCCGCCCGAGGCCGACATCGCTTCTGCCACGGCGGCGGGAGACGGGCACGTGTCGCCGGACATCGCCGCCCTGTTCTTCGAGAACAGCCGGGACCTGTTCGCGGTCACCGACTACGAAGGGCGGATCCTCGAGCTCAATCCGGCCTGGACGGACACCCTCGGCTGGCAGTCCGGCGAGCTGCGCGGCAGGACGATCCCCAGCCTGGTGCACGAGGACGACCGCAACGACGTCAAGGTCAGCGGCCTCAGGATCCGCGGCGAGGGCTTCGCCCGTCACACCTTCCGCCTGCCCTGCAAGGATGGCGAATGGCGCTGGCTGCAGGGACAGACCCGCCTGACCGGCGACCGGCGGCTGATCTCGGTCCTGCGCGACATCACCGACGACCGCTCCTACCAGGCCGAGCTGCAGAACCTGCGCCGGGTGCGCGAGATGCTCTCGGAAGCCGCGGGCATCGCCGGCTGGAGCTACGATCCCGGCGAGCGGCGGCTGCACTGGTCCCCCGAGATGGTCAGCATCCTCGGCGAGGAGGCCCTCAAACACGACACCCCCGAGACCTTCCTCGCCCTGATCCATCCCGACGACCAGCCCGAGGTCCACCGGCTGATAACCGAGGCCGTGAACACCGGCCGCTCCGGCTCCCTCGAGCATCGGCTGCTGTGCCCCGGTGGGCGCAGGCTGCACCTGCGGATGACCTATCGCACCGAGCCGCATCCCTCCGGCCGGTTCGTCCTGCACGCCCTCTGCCAGGACATCACCGAGCTGGCGGAGGCCCGCGACGCGGCCCTCGGCAGCGAGCGCCAGGCGCGCCAGCTGGTCGAGGCCGCACCCTTCGCCGCGGCCATGTACGACAACCAGCTCCGGCACATCGTCGTCAGCCCGCAGTGGCTGGCGGTGTTCGGCCTGTCCCGCGGCGACTACCTCGGCCGCCCGCTCGACGCCGTCTTCCCCACCATCCGCCGCCCCTTCATGGCCGCCCAGCGCCGCGCCCTCGCGGGCGAGGTGGTGAGCCGTGCCGAGGACCGCTTCGTCGCCTATGACGGGGCCAGCTTCTGGGTGCGCTGGGAAGTGCGGCCGTGGCTCGACGCCTCGGGCGCGATCGGCGGGGTGATCGCCTACGTCGACGACATCTCCGACCTGGTCACCGCCCGCCGCGAAGCCCACGCCAACGCCCAGCGCCTGAAGCTGGCCATGCGCGCCGCCCAGGCGGGGGTGTTCGAGATCGACTACGCCGACAAGACCTTCTGGTGCTCGCCCGAATTCCTGACCGTGGCCGGCGGGCCCGTCGCCTACGAGGACGTGAAGACCCCCGCCTGGAGCTTCCTCCACCCCGAGGACGTGACCATGGTTCGCGAGGCCGTCGCCGCCTGGACCGCTGACCATCCGCTCCCGATCGAGGCGCGCCTGGCCCTACCCGGCGGCGGCGAGCGGTGGGTCCGCCTCTACTACGAGCTCAAGAACGACGCCCGCGGCAAGGTGCGCAAGAGCGTCGGCCTGATGCTCGACATCGACGAGCGCAAGCGCCAGGAGCTGGCCCTGGTCGAGGCCGAAAGGCTGGCCCTGGCCGCAACCGAGGCCAAGTCGCGCTTCCTCGCCAACATGAGCCATGAAATCCGCACGCCCATGAACGGCGTGCTGGGCGTCCTGCAGCTGCTCAAGGCCGAGACCGTCTCGGAAAAGGGCCAGGGGATGCTGAACGAGGCCCTCGCCTGCGGTCGCATGTTGGCCGAGCTGCTCAACGACGTGATGGACTTCTCCAAGATCGAGGCCGGCCGCCTCGAGCTATCCCCCGAGCCCATGGACCCCGCCGCCCTGCTCGAGGGCGTCGCCTCCATGCTGCGCCCCCAGGCCGAGGCCAAGGGGCTTTGGCTGCGGGTGCGCTGCGATCCGGACCTCGGCTGGGCCGAGCTCGACCCGATCCGCCTGCGCCAGGCCCTGTTCAACCTCCTCGGCAATGCGGTGAAGTTCACCACCCGCGGCGGGATCGAGGCGCGCCTCGTCTCCCGCCTGGGCGAGGGCGTGCGGCGCCTGCGCTTCGAGATCCAGGACACCGGGGTCGGCATCGCCGCCGGCGCACAGGAAAGCCTGTTCGAGCGGTTCTACCAGGCCGACGGCTCGGCCACCCGGCGGTTCTCCGGCTCGGGCCTGGGCCTGTCGATCACCAAGCGCCTCGCCGAGATGATGGGCGGGGACGTCGGCTTCACCAGCCGCGCCGGCAAGGGCTCCACCTTCTGGATCGACATCGAGGCGCCGCAGATCGCCGAACCGGAAGCTGCGGCCGAGGAGGAGGATCAGACCTCCGAACTCGACGGCCTGCGCGCCCTGGTGGTCGACGACAACGCCACCAATCGGACCATCATCTCGCGCCTGCTGGAGGCCTTCGGGGTCTCGGTGGAGACCGCCGAGAACGGCAAGCGCGGCGTCGAGGCGGCCATCATCGGCGGCTTCGACCTCATCTTCATGGACGTGCAGATGCCGGAGATGGACGGGGTGGAGGCCACCCGCCGCATCCGCGCCCTCACGTCCCCCGTCGCCCAGACCCCGATCATCGCCCTGACCGCCAACGTCATGGCCCACCAGCGCACCACCTACCGCGCGGCCGGCATGGACGGGGTGGTGGCCAAGCCGGTGGACGCCCTCACCCTCTACAGCGAGGCCGCGCGACTGGCCGGGACGCTGCATGAGCCCGAGGCGGACCTGAAGACCGGCACGGGCTGAGAGAGCACGCCTCGGACAAAAGAAAAACGCCCCGGCGGGTGACCGCCGGGGCGCTTCTATCTCTGGCTGTTCGCCTGCCGACTTTACGCCTTGGCGCGCGTGCGAGCGGCGAAACCGCTCACACTTTCGCCTAACGCGCTCTAGCGGCGGTTGCCCATGAAGTAGAGCAGGAAGCGGAACAGGTTGATGAAGTCGAGGTAGAGGTTGAGCGCGCCCATGTTGGTGGCCACGCCCATGGCCGCCTGGTCCCCGCCGAGCTGGTAGTAGGTCATTTTCAGCCGCTGGGTGTCGTAGGCGATCAGGCCGGCGAAGATCAGCACGCCGATGGCGCTGATGATGAACTGCATGGCCGAGGAGTGCAGGAACATGTTCACCAGGGAAGCGATCACCAGGCCGATCAGCCCGACGATCAGGAACGAGCCGAAGCCGCTCAGGTCCTTCTTGGTGGTGTAGCCCACCAGGCTCAGGCCGCCGAAGGCCGCCGCCGTGGCGAAGAAGGTCGAGGCCACCGAGGCGCCCGTATAGACCAGCAGGATCGCGCCCATCGAAGCGCCGATGGCCGACACCACGCCCCAGTAGATGACCCCCGAGCTGCGCGGCGACACCTTGCTGAAGGCGCCGAACAGCACCAGCGCCAGGGGGGCGAAGCTGACGATCATCCCGGCGACGGTGTAGCCGGCGAAGCGGCCGTCCGGAGTGACCTTGAACAGGTAGTTGATGACCGGCTCGTGGCTGGTCAGCCAGGAGAGCGCCGCCGACAGGATCAGGCCCGCCGCCAGCTTGTTGTAGACGCCGAGCATGAACGTGCGCAGCCCGGCGTCGACCGCCACGTCGGCGCGGCCGGCTGGGATCGAGCGTACGCCGCTGCGATTATAGTCGCTCATCGCTATGAAGCCCTTTGATCAAACGTCAGTTTCTGACGCAGAGAAGATATTGGCGGCTTAGCCGCAGCACGCAAGGGAACATTGCGGAATGGCTTTTTGGAGGCGTCCTTGATCCGGCTGTTCGCCGCCCTGCCGGTGCCCTTCGAGATCGGCGAACGGCTGTCCAGGCGACAGCAGGGAATCCCCCGCGCCCGCTGGCGCGACCTGGAGCAGCTGCACATCACCCTGCGCTTCTTCGGTGAGGTTTCCGAGACGGTCGCCGCCGACATCGACGCGGCCCTGTCCGTCGCGGCGACCCCGCCCTTCGACCTGAACCTGGAGGGCGTCGGCAGCTTCGGCGAGGGCGACGACATCGGCGCCGTCTGGGCCGGCGTGGGCGAGAGCGAGCCGCTCCGGCGCCTCGCCGCCCGGTGCGACACCGCCGCCCGCCGGTGCGGGCTCCAACCCGACAAGCGCCTCTACCGCCCACACGTGACCCTGGCCTATCTGCGACGCCCGCCGCCGGACCGGGTCGCCGCCTGGATCGCCGGCCACAACCTGCTCAAATCCCCGACTTGGCGCGCCACCTGGTTCGGCCTCTATTCGAGCTGGCTCGGAAGCGACGGCTCGCGCTACGACCTGGAACGCGAATACCCCCTGTTCTAAGGCGGCAAAAGGAACGCATTCCGTGACCGAGACCCCGTTCCGCCCCCGCCGCAGCGCCCTCTACCTGCCCGCCGCCAACGCGCGCGCGCTGGAGAAAGCCCGAGCGCTCGCCTGCGACGCGGTGATCATCGACCTGGAGGACTCGGTCGCTCCCGAGGCCAAGGCCGCCGCCCGCGAGGCCGCCGTCGCCGCGGTCAAGGCCGGCGGGTTCGGCCGCCGCGAGCTGGTGGTGCGGGTTAACGGCCTCGACACCCCCTACGGCGAGGCCGACCTGAAGGCCATGGCCGAGGCCGGGCCGGACGCGGTGCTGGCCCCCAAGATCACCGACGCCGGAGACGTGGCCCGCTACGATTCCCGTTTGTCCCACGCCCCCGCCACGACGCGCCTGTGGGTGATGATCGAGACCGCCCGCTGCCTGTTCCACCTTGACGGCATCGGGGCTGCGGCCCGCACCTCGCGCCTTTCCTGCATGGTCATGGGCCTGAACGACCTCGCCAAGGAGACCGGCGCCCGGCTGACCCCCGCCCGCGAGGCCTTCGCCCCCGCCCTGGCCCTTTCGGTCGCCGCCGCCCGCGCCCACGGCGTCGCGATCCTCGACGGGGTGTTCGCCGATCTGGAGGACGAGGCGGGCTTCATCGCCGAATGTGAGCAGGGGGCGATCTTCGGCTTCGACGGCAAGACGGTGATCCACCCCCGCCAGGTCGGGCCGTGCAACCGCGTCTTCAGCCCCTCTCCCGAAGCCCTGGCGGACGCCCGCGCCGTCATCGAGGCCTTCGCCGCCCCCGCCAACCAGGGCAAGGGCGCCATCCGCGTGGGCGGCCGCATGGCCGAACACCTGCACCTGGTCCAGGCGGAGAGACTGGTGGCGATGGCGGGCGGGTTGGAGGAGTAACTGCGCCCCCTCTGGGGGAGCTGGCAGGCCGAACGGCCTGACTGAGGGGGCCGCGCGACGCGCGGGCGACGGCAGCGCCCTTCAGCCCCCGTCGTCCCGAGGCAAGCTCGGGACACTTCCCCCAGGGGGGCAGAGTGAACGGCTCAGAACCCCGCCCCGATGCGCCCCAGCTGATCCCGCATCTGTTTCAGGCGGCGGTCGATCTCGGCCATGGTGCGGTTGAGCGCCCCCTCGTCGTCGCGCCAGACCTGCAGGGTGCGGGCCCAGACCACCGTCATGGCGACCACGCGCAAGCGCCCCTCGGGGCCGCTGGTGTCGAGCCCGGCCGCTTCCAGGAGCGCCCGGGCGGTGCGGGCGAGGCGCGGGGCCATGGCGATCACCCCTTCGGCCCGACCGATGGCGATCAGCAGCACCCGACGCGGCGCCATGGCCTCCAGCCGGGCCATGGTCACCTCGAACAGGCGGTCGTGGGGATCGGGGGCGGTCTCGACCTCTCCCGCCTCGATCGCCAGGGCGTCGAGCTGGGTGGAGAGGCGGTCCAGCAGCGCGCCCTTGGACGGAGCGCGGGCGTAGAGTTCGACCAGGGAAACCCCGGCGGCGCGCGCGATGTCGCGCAGCGCGATCTGGCTCCACGGCCGGTCCCCCGCAAGCTCCAACGCAGCCTCGGCCGCCCGGTCCAAGAGATCGGGTGGGGCGATGGTCAGCTCTGTCCGGCTGCGCACGGCTTCATCGGTCATGGGATCAGCACTGAAATCCGCTCATCCCGGCGAAAGCCGGGACCCAGGCTTTTTATCGTAGAGCGAGCGGGTTGCAGAAAAAAACCTGGGCCCCGGCTTTCGCCGGGGTGAGCGGGTTTTGAAAGAATCGAAAAATCAGCCGCCGAGTTCTTTCGCCCGGGCCGCCGCCGCGTCCACCGCGTCGCGCATCAGGGTAGGCAAGCCCCGGTCGGAGAGCAGCACCTTCAGGGCCGCCTCGGTGGTGCCGCCGGGCGAGGTGACCTGGCGGCGGAGCTCGGAGGGTTCCTCGCCGCTGGCCTCCATCAGGGCCGCCGCGCTGGCGATGGTGGCCCGCGCCAGGGTCCGGGCAGCGTCGGGCGCCAGGCCCGCGGTGACGCCGGCTGCCTCCAGGGCCTCGACGAAGGCGTAGAGATAGGCCGGGCTGGAGCCGGATACGGCGGTCGCCGCGTCCATCAGGTCCTCGTCGGCCAGGTCGACCGAGACCCCGACGGGATCGAACAGGGCGTGGGCCCGCGCCCGCGCCTCGGGGCTAGCCGAATAGATGCTGGCGACGCCCTTGCCGATGGCCGCGCCGGTGGTCGGCATCACCCGCGCCACGGGGCGCGAGAACGCCGCCTCGATGTCGCCCGCCTTCACCCCGGCGGCGATGGAGACCACCACCACGTCGATGGCCAGCTTGTCGGCATAGGCCGCGGCGGCCTCGCGCCACATCTGCGGCTTGACCGCCAGGACCACGGTCTTGGCCCGCATCAGGGTGGCGAGCGGCGGGTTGAGGGTCGCCCCGGCCTGCGCCGCCTTCAGGGCGGCGGCGCCCGGCATCGGGTCGCAGAGGATCAGGTCGGCGGGGGCGAAGGCCGAACCCCGCCGCCAGCCGTCCACCATGGCGCCGCCCATGCGGCCGGCGCCCAGCATCAGGATCGGAACCGTCATGGGTAGCGCCTCAGGCCTCGCCGGCCGTCTCGAACATGCAGGCGGCCATGGCGTCCGAGGGAGACTTGGCGCCGCGGATCAGGAAGTCGAAGGCCGGGAAGAAGCGGTCAGCCGCCTCCACCGCCGCGTCGATCATCGAGGCCGCCTGGGCGATGGTCGGGCGCTCGCCCGTCGGCACCGCGAGCGAATGGCGGAACACCACCTCGCCGTCCTCGGCCCAGACCTCGAAGTGGCCGAGCCAGATGCGCTGGTTGATCAGGGACAGCAGCTCATGGCTGGCGTTGCGCCGACCCTTGGCGACGCGCAGGTCCAGCGACAGGCACAGCTGCAGGCAGTCGGCCTCCGGGCGCCAGGCGAACCACAGTTCGTAGTCCTTCCAGTCGCCCGCCAGCGCGAAGGCGAGGTCGCCGTCGTCGGTGCGGTCGAATTCCAGGTTTTCCGCCGACAGGACGTGTTCGACCACGTCCAGGGGGTCAAAACCGATGTCGACGTCTTCAGGCTGCGAGCTGTCCATCTGGCGTCGATCCTTTTGGGGGCGCGGATGAATCGCGTCCCGAAATGAAACTAGCTGCTTCGGGCGGGCGGGCTCAACCGGCGTCGTCCGATGGGCGAGAACTATCTGTGGAGGTATTCAATCGCGCGATTTGTTCACGCAGTTGCGCAATCTCCCCGCCGAGGGCGGCCTTGACGGCCTCCAGCTCGTCGCGGCGCACCAAGTCCATCTCGGCCACGAAGCGGTCCGCCTGCGAACGGAAGGCGGCCTTGGCCTCCTCGCCCGCGGCCTGGGCCACGCTCATGGCGCCCTCCATCGCCTTGGCGACTTCGTCGAGGAAGGGGTTTTTTGTCTGCATCTGGGCGCATCCCGGCGAGAAGGTGATCCTGCCCTATATGGGCCTGTTTGCTGCGCTGCGACAGGGCCTCGTCGGCTGCGGCTTTTCGCCGTAAAGAAAACTCATGACCGCAGCCCCCCTGCCCGACGCCGCGCCGGACAACTGGGTCGACCGGTTCGCCCCGCCCCCCTTGCGCCCCTGGCTCAAGCTCGGCCGCTTCGATCGGCCGGCCGGAATCTGGCTCCTGCTGCTGCCCTGCTGGCAGGGCGTGGCCCTGGCCCGCGCGTCCGAGGGGCGCTTCCCCGACTGGGCCCTGGTCGTCCTGCTCGCCATCGGAGCGGCGGCCATGCGCGCCGCGGGGTGCGCCTACAACGACATCGTCGACCGCGACATCGACGCCAAGGTCGCCCGCACCGCCGGGCGCCCGATCCCCTCGGGGCAGATCACCGTCAAGGGCGCCTGGGCCTTTCTCGCGGGCTGCAGCCTGGTGGGCCTCGCCGTGCTCCTGACCATGGGGCCGGTGGCCATCGCCCTCGGGGTCGCCAGTCTCGGCCTCGTGGCTGCCTATCCCTTCATGAAGCGGATCACCTGGTGGCCCCAGGCCTGGCTGGGCCTGACCTTCAACTGGGGCGCCCTGGTCGGCTACGCGGCGGCCAAGGGCTCCCTCGGCTGGCCAGCCCTGCTGCTCTACGCCGGCGGCCTGTTCTGGACCCTCGGCTACGACACCATCTACGCGGTGCAGGATCTGGAGGACGACGCCCTGGCCGGAGTGAAGTCCACCGCCCGGCGGCTGGGCGCGGCGGCCCCGCAGGCGATCCTGGGGTTCTACGTGACCGCCGCCATCCTGGCCCTGGCGGCCGGGGCCCTCGCCGGCGAGGGCGTCGCCTTCTATCCCCTCTGGCTGCTCTACGCCGTGCACCTGATCCTGCAGGCTCGCGGATTGAAGCTGGACGACCCGGCTCGCGCCCTGACCCTGTTCCGCTCCAACCGGGGCGCGGGGCTATTGTTGTTCGCGGGCCTCGCCCTGGGGGCGATCAAGCAACTGCCGTGGTGATCGCCGACCGGCGGGGATTCATCCTGGAGCACGCCCGCCCGCAGCGCCCGCCCCACGTTCCCGAACTGGTCCTGCTCCTCGCCGACGAGATCACCCCGATCTGGCGGCTGACCGAAGACGAACTCGAAAGGCAGGGCGTTCCTCCGCCCTTCTGGGCCTTCGCCTGGGCCGGCGGACAGGCCGTGGCGCGCTACCTGCTCGATCATCCGGAGGAGGTCGCCGGCAAGCGCGTGCTCGACTTCGCCACCGGCTCGGGCCTGGTGGCCATCGCCGCCGCCAGGGCGGGGGCGGCGGATGTCCTGGGCAGCGACATCGACCTCTTCTGCGAGACGGCCGTGGCCCTCAACGCGGAGGCCAACGGGGTGACGGTGCGCTTCACCTCGGAGGACCTGCTGGCCTCCGACCCGCCCGACGTCGACCTGATCTGCGCCGGCGACGTCTCCTACGAAGGACCGATGGCCGGCCGGGTCCACGCCTGGCTGCGCGCCGCCCACGCCCGCGGAATCCGCGTCCTGGTGGGCGATCCCGGCCGCTCCTACCTGCCCCGCGAGGGACTGACCCTGCTCGCCGAGTACCAGGTCCCCACCACCCGCGAACTGGAGGACGCCGAGGTCAAGCGCTGCGGCGTCTGGGCGGTAATGGACTAGAAAGAGGGCCGGAAGGGCCTGGGCGACCAGCCGAAGTCCCGCACCGCCGGGCCGGAGTCGAAGGTCAGGTCCTCTGCCATGCGGTCCCCCATGGCCGCCGTGGCGCCGGGCAGGATGGGGCGCGCAAGGGTCAGCGCGAAGCGCCACAGGGGCGGCGGGACCGACAGGATGCGCGGCGTCAGCCCCTGGGCCTCGAACAGCCGCTCGGTCATGGCCCGATAGCTCAGGGTCTCGCCGCCCGGCAGGTCGTAGGCGCGATTGGCGGCGGCGGGCGCGGCGGCGGCGGCCAGGGCCGCGGCGGCGAGGTCGTCGGCGTGGACGGGCTGGCGCAGGCCCCTGGCTCCCCCGGACAGCGGCAGCACTTTCCAACGCCCGATCAGGGCGGCGAGGCGGCTGACGTTCCGGTCCCGCCCTTCGGCGTAGATCATGGTGGGCCGCAAGATGGTCCAGGCGACGCGAGCGGCCTCGCAGGCCGCGATGGTGGCGTCCTCCGCCTCGGCGAGGCGCCGGGCGACGGCGCGCTCCCCGGCTTCGGAAGAGGCGGTCTTGGTGAAGCGGCTGGTCGACGAGAAGGCCACGAGCCGCGTCATCCCGCCCGCGATCAGGGCGGGCAGGACCGGGGGCAGCAGCCAGATGGGGACCAGGCTCAGCACCGTGGCGGCCGACGGGGCGGTGAAATCGGCGAGGGTGATAAGGTCGGCCTGAAGCCAGGTCAGGCCCCTGGCCTCGGCCCGTGGGGCGCGGCTGACGGCGATGACGTCAACACCCGCCGAAGCCATGCGCGGCAACAGGAAACCGCCGATCAGGCTGGTCGCCCCCAACACCAGCACGGGGCCCTGCAGGCCGGTCTTGGCCGACGCCTTCGCCACCTATGGCTCCCCCAGGCCGCGAACCGGCGCAACCGCAAGCATCTTGACCGCCGTTCGCGAAGCGCGGCCTTAATGGCGCCTCCTGCAACCCGAGGAAACCACCGACCATGGATACGGTCGTAAGCCCGGCAGCGCACGCGGCGGCCCTGTGGGTCGCCCTGAACCTGATGCTGCTGCTGGTTCTGGCCGTCCTGGTCACCCGCCAGCGCCAGCGTCATCGGGTGCTGATCGGCGATGAAGGCGTGCCCGAGCTGGTCCGCGCGCGCCGGGCGTTCGGCAACGCCGCCGAATATGTGCCCGCCGGCATGGCCGCCCTGGCGGTGCTGGCCCTGGTCGGCGCGCCCTATGCGCTGGTGCACGGGATCGGCCTGATCCTGTTCCTGGGACGGGTGGCGCACGCCTGGGGCCTGAGCCTCAACGCCGGGGTCTCCATCGGACGCACCATCGGCGCGATCCTGACCTGGCTGTCCTATCTGTTCGCCGCGGTGATCCTGCTCTCCTACGCCATCATCTGACGCGCGGCCCCGCCGCGCTTGCGGCGACCTCGTCGCTCGGCCATATGCGACGCTCTCTCGCGGTTGAGGAAAGCGTCATGGATTCCGGCCTGCTGCACGATGTCGTGGCCGCCGCCTTGAGGGCCGGCGCCGACGCGGCCGAGGCGGTGGGCGCCGAGCGATCCTCCCTCTCCGTCACGGTGCGTCTTGGCGAGCTCGAGGAAGTCGAGCGGGAAGAGGCCCGCGACCTTTCCCTGCGCGTCTTTATCGGGACCCAGCAGGCGGTGGTGTCCGGCTCGGACCTGTCGGCCACCGCGCGGGCCAAGCTGGTGGAGCGGGCCGTGGCCATGGCCCGCCTCGCGCCCGAGGACCCCTACTGCGGCCTCGCACCGGAAGACCGTCTCGCCAAGGGCCCGGGGCCGGCCCTGGACCTCTACGACGACACCGAGCTCTCCCCCGAGTCCCTAGAGCGCCAGGCCCACGAGGCCGAGGCCGCCGCCCGCGGGGTCGAGGGCGTGTCCAACACCGACGGCGGCTCGGCAAGCTGGACCTCCGCCGCCTGGCGTCACGTCACCAGCGCCGGCTTCGACGGGGCGCACCAGGCCTCGGCCTTCGCCATCTCCGCCTCGGCCATCGCCGGCGAGGGCGCGGAGATGGAACGCGGCGGCGAGGGCCGCCACACCCGCCACCTGGAGGACCTGCCGGGCGCGACCTCCATCGGACTGGAGGCCGGCAAGCGGGCGGTGGATCGGCTGGGCGCGCGCAAGATCGAAAGCCGCACCGCGCCGGTGATCTTCGAGAACCGCCTGGCGACCTCGATCATCGGCCCCTTCGTCGGCGCCGTCTCCGGCCCGGCCGTGGCCCGGGGCGTCTCCTTCCTGAAGGACAAGCTGGGCCAGCGGGTGTTCGGCGACCACATCGACATCATCGACGAACCGCACCGAGTCCGCGGCCTCGGCTCCACCCCCTTCGACGACGAAGGCGTGGTCACCAGCGACCTTTCGCTGATCGAAAAGGGCGTCCTGACCACCTGGCTCCTGAACACCTCGGCCGCCAAGCAGCTCGGCATGCAGACCACCGGCCACGCCTCGCGCGGCGGCGCGTCCCCGCCGGGGACCGGCCCGCACAACCTGACCCTGGTCCCGGGGCGTCGCAGCCTCGCCGACCTGATGGGCGACGCGAAGGAGGGGCTTCTGGTCACCTCCATGTTCGGGCCCTCGCTCAACAACAACACCGGCGACTGGTCGGCGGGGGTGTCGGGCTTCTGGTTCGAGGACGGCGAGCTCGCCTATCCGGTCACCGAGATCACCGTGGCGGGCAACCTGATCGACATCTACGCCCGGCTGATCCCGGCCAGCGACCTGGAGCTGCGCGGGGCCAACAACGCCCCCTCCCTCCTGGTGGACGGACTGGCCATCGCCGGACGATGACCCCCGACCTCGACCTCCTGCGCGACTGCGCCAAGGCGGCGGGAAGGCTGGCCCTGGAACTGCGCGAGAAGGGCCTGGAGATCTGGAGCAAGCCCGGCGGCTCGCCGGTGACCAACGCCGACATGGCCGTGGACGCCATGGTCAAACAAAGCCTGCGCGGCGCCCGCTCCGACTACGGCTGGCTGTCGGAGGAGACCGCGGACGACCCGGCCCGGCTGGACGCGAAGCGCCTCTTCATCGTCGACCCGATCGACGGGACCCGCTCCTTCATGAAGGGCGGCGACTGGTGGGTGGTGGCGCTCGCGGTGGTCGAGGACGGCCAGCCGACCGCCGCGGTGATCCACGCTCCCGTCCAGGACGAGACCTATGAGGCGACGGCGGGCGGCGGGGCGCGCCTCAACGGCGAGCCGATCCACGCCAGCGCCACCAAGGCGCTGGAGAACTGCGCCATGCTGGCGGAGGCGGCCCTGTTCAACCGCCGCACCTGGGCGACGCCCTGGCCGGCGATGCAGCTGACCAGCCGCAACGCCATCGCCTACCGCATGGCCCTGACAGCCGCGGGCGCCTACGACGCCGCCGTGGCGCTTGGACCGAAAGCCGATTGGGACATCTGCGCCGGGGCCCTGATCTGCCGCGAGGCTGGGGCGCTGGCCACGGATCACAAAGGCGGCAGGCTCGTCTTCAACACGCCCCATGCCAGGAACCCCAGCCTGATCTGCGCCGCCCCCGGGGTGCACCCGTTGATCTTGGACCGGACCCGTCCTATCGACCTGCCAGACGACCGGCCCTGAAGGTGATTCGACCATGTCTGACGCCCCCGCCAAACAGCTGCTGCACGTGGTGTTCGGCGGCGAGCTGACCGACCTTCAGGGGATCGAGTTCCGCGACCTGTCGAAGGTCGATTTCGTCGGGGCCTTCGCCAACTACGCCGAGGCGCACCGGGCCTGGAAGTCCAAGGCCCAGTCCACCGTCGACAACGCCCACATGCGCTACTTCATCGTCCACGCGCACAAGCTGCTCGATCCCGCCACCGACACGGATCACGACCACGATCACTAGGTCGCTTATTCGCGCCTGAGCAGCTTCTCGGTCAGCAGCGTGCCCCACCAGCCGGCCTGGAAGTCGGCCTTGATGCGGGCCGGGTCGTAGGCGGGGCTTTCCACCCAGTCCATGAAGCTGATCCCTTGCGGCTCGGCCTCGGCCAGATAGCGCTCGAACAGATAGTCCAGCACCCCCGTCTTGCCGTGGCGGACGTGCAGGGTGCGCAATCCCAGTTCCTTGCCCAGGGCCTCGCGGATCGGCTCGCCGAGGTGGAAGTGGCGGTAGAGCACGCCCATCAGCCCGGTGCGGTCCGCCCCGGACTTACAGTGCATCACCGCCGGATAGGCCATGGTCTCGAAGGTGTGTTTGGCCGCCCGCACGCGCTCGCGGCTGGGGACCTCCCGCGAGCCCATCGGCAGGTTGATCAGCTCCAGGCCCAGGTCGGCGCACGCCTGCTTCTCCAGGGCGTAGAAGCTGGTGTCGTAATCCCCGCCGCGCAGGTTCACGACAGTCCTCACCCCGTGATCGCGCCACCACTTCAGCTGGAACGGCCAGGGCTGGTTGGTGCGGACCAGGTCCTCGCCGATCCAGTGGGCGTTCTGGAAGCCGACGCGCAGGAAGGCGTGGTCCGTCCAGAGGTAGTCCAGGATGGTCTTCAGGCGTCCGAGCCGGGTGGTGAGGTCGAATCTGGACAAGGGTGATCCTAGAAGCCGAGCGGCCCTAGGTAGGCGTGGCGACGACGGATGGGAAGCGCCCGCCCGCAGCGCTTGCCTTGACACCTGCTCGCATTCAGCCGACCCCTCGGCCATGTCGGAGACCGAACCGGCGGCCCTTTCAACCCGCGCCCTGGCCTCGCGGATCCTGCGCATCTACCTCGCGCCGCGCTGGAAAGGGCTGGCCGTGGCGATGATCTGCGCCGTGGCGGTGGCCGCCTTCACCGGCATGCTGGCCCAGATCCTGGAGCCGGCGGTCAACGACCTGATCGTCTTCCACAAGCCCGGCGCCATCACCGTCATCCCGCTCACCATTGTCGCCCTGGCCTTCGGGCGGGGGCTGGCGCAGGTGATCCAGGCCCAGCTGGTCAACCGCATGGGGCACGGCCTGGTCGGCGACATCCAGGTCGAGCTGTTCGGCAAGCTGTTGCGGGCCGATCTTTCGCGCCTCAGAAACACCCACACAGGCGCCTTCGTCTCCTCGGTGCTCTACGACGCGGGCCTGATCCGCGAGGCGGCGACCACCGGGATCATCAACTACGTCCAGAACTTCCTGATCGTGATCGCCATGCTGGTGGTCATGACCTCCAACGACAAATACCTCGCCGTCCTGGTGCTGGTGGCGGGGCCCCTGGCGGGGTGGGTCATGCGTCGCTTCTCCAAGCGATCGCGCAAGGCCGCCCGCGGAGCCATGGCCGAGACCTCCAACCTCTCCACCGCCGTGATGGAGAGCCTGGACGGGGTCCGCGTGGTGAAGATGGAGAACCGCGAGGCCTATGAGGAGGCGCGCGTCGCCGCCGTGATCGACCGGCGTCAGCGCCACATCATCAAGGGCGCGAACGCCCGCGCCGCCGCCGCCCCCGTCACCGAGACCCTGATGACCGTGGTGACCGCGGGCGTCCTCGCCTACGCCGGCTGGCGCTCGGGCATGCACGGGGGCATGAACGTCGGCGCCTTCACCGCCTTCCTGGTGGCCCTGGGCGCCGCCTCCCAGGCCCTGCGCCAGCTCGCCAATTTGCAGACGGTGATGGCCGAGGGCCTGACCGCCGCCCGGCGGCTGTTCGCGGCCCTTGATGTCGAGCCCGAAGTCGACGAGGCGGCGGGCGCGACGCCTCTGGCAGTCAAGGACGCCACCCTCAAGCTGGAGGGCGTCGGTTTCGCCTACCACGCGGCGGCCGCCGCCCTTACAGGCGTCTCGCTCGAGGTGAAGCGCGGCGAGCGCGTAGCCCTGGTCGGCCCTTCCGGAGGGGGCAAGAGCACCATCCTCAACCTGATCCCCCGCTTCTACGACGTGGACGAGGGGACCGTGTCGGTGGATGGCCAGGATGTGCGGGCCGTGACCCTGGCGTCGCTGCGCCACCACATCGCCTTCGTCGCCCAGGAGCCCTTCCTGTTCGACGACACCATCGCCGCCAACATCGCCTACGGACGCCCCGACGCCACGCCTGCGGAGATCGAGGCGGCGGCCAGGGCGGCGGCGGCCCATGACTTCATCCTCGACCTGCCGCACGGTTACGAAACCCAGGTGGGAGAAGCCGGGGCGCGCCTGTCCGGCGGCCAGCGCCAGCGCATCGCCATCGCCCGCGCCTTCGTCAAGGACGCGCCGATCCTGCTGCTCGACGAGGCCACCAGCGCCCTCGACACCGAAAGCGAGGCCCAGGTCCAGGCGGCCCTCGACCGGCTGATGGCCGGGCGGGCGACCCTGCTGATCGCCCACCGCCTCTCCACCGTGCGCAATTGCGACCGCATCTACGTCATCGACCGCGGCAAGGTGGTGGAGACCGGGACCCACGCCAGCCTGCTGGCCGCCAAGGGCCTCTACGCCCGCCTCGCCCGCGCCCAGTCCCTCGACGCCCCGATCGGCGTGGCCGCGGCGAACCCGGCCCAATGAAGGGGCTGTTTCGACGAGACCAGGTCCAGTCGGCGCTGGCCTCGATCCTGGCCGCCTACCTGCGCTTTTGCTACGCCACCATGACCTGGCGGCGGGCGGGCCTGCATCACGCCGAGGCCGTCTGGGCCAACAGGCAGGGCGTGATCGTCTGTTTCTGGCACTCCCGCATCAGCCTCTCCCCGTTCTCCTGGCCCCTCGAAAAGGCCCAGCCGGGGCGGGCCCTGATCTCCCTGTCGCGGGACGGGGCCTTCGTGGCCGGGGCCATGGCCGAGCTGGGCTTTCCCGCCGTGCGCGGCTCCACCGCCAAGGCCGAGGCTCCCGACAAGGCCAAGGGCGGGACCGGGGCCTTCCTCGGCATGCTGAAGTG
Organism: Caulobacterales bacterium; assembly: GCA_947474395.1. GTDB lineage: Bacteria > Pseudomonadota > Alphaproteobacteria > Caulobacterales > Caulobacteraceae > CANJID01. Next base: position 16,023 of record CANJID010000020.1, on the reverse strand, counting down.
GCTGAAGGCGGACGGCGCCATGGCCGTCACCCCCGACGGCCCGCGCGGCCCTGCCGAGGTGATGACGGAGGGCACCCCGAGCCTGGCCAAGGCCTCGGCGGCGCAGATCATCTTCGTCGGCATGGCCGCCCATCCCTGCATCCGCCTGAGGAGCTGGGACCGGCAGGTGATCCCCCTGCCCTTCGGGCGCGGCGCCATCGCCTATGCCGAGCCGCAGTTCGCCGCCCGCCAGGCCGACGCCAAGGCCCTGACCGTCGAATGGCAGGGGCGCCTGCGCGCCGTCACCGCCCGGGCCGAGGCCATGGCCACGGGCGATCCCTTTTCCCTGAAGCTCTACCGGCTGGGCACGCGGATCATCCAGCCTTTCGCGCCTGCGCTGCTTCGCGCCCGCGCCCGCAAGGCCAAGGAGATGCCGGGTAGGATCGGTGAGCGCATGGGGATCGCCTCACACGCGCGGCCGGAAGGCAAGCTCGCCTGGCTGCACGCCGCCAGCGTCGGCGAGAGCCTGTCGCTCCTGCCCCTGATCGACGCCCTGCGGACCGGTCATCCTGAGCTGAGCCTCCTTGTCACCTCCGGTACCGTCACCTCGGCGGAATTGTTGGCCCTTCGCCTGCCGCGCGGCGTGATCCACCAGTTCGTGCCCGTCGACACCCCCGGCGCCGTCGGCCGCTTCCTCGACCACTGGCGCCCGGACCTCGGGGTGTTTGTGGAGAGCGAACTCTGGCCCAACCTTGTCGGCGAGGCGCGGGACCGGGGGGTGAAGCTGGCCCTGATCTCCGCCCGCTTCTCGCAGAAGAGCCTCAAAGGCTGGGAGCGCAGCCCCGCCGCCGCGCGGGCGACCTTAAGCGCCTTCGACCTCGTCCTGGCCCAGGACGACGACGCGGCCCGGCGGTTGGCGCGGCTGGGCGCCCGCGACGACGGACGGCTGAACCTGAAGCTGGTGGGCGAGCCCCTGCCGGTGAACGAGGACGCCCTGGCGGCCCTGCGCGCGGCCCTCGGTGACCGCCCCGTCCTGCTGGCCGCCTCCACCCATCCGGGGGAGGACGAGCAGGTGCTGGAGGTCTTCTCCTACCTGAAGGACCGTCCTGAGCGACCTCTGCTGGTGATCGTCCCCCGCCACCCGAACCGGGGCCAGGAGGTCGCCGCCATCGAGGGTTTCCGCATGGCGTTGCGCAGCGCCGGAGAGACGCCGCGCACCAATGTGGACGTCTATGTCGCCGACACCCTGGGCGAGCTGGGCCTGTGGTTTCGCGTCGCCCGCGCCGCCTTCATCGGCGGCTCCCTGGTCGACGGGATCGGCGGGCACAATCCCCTGGAGGCCGGACGGCTCGACTGCCCTACCGCTTCGGGCAGGCACGTCGCCAACTGGCAGGGAGTCTATGACGACCTGGCCGCCGCCGGGGCCGTGCGGATGGTCGGCGTCCCCGGCCTCGCGGGCTTCTTCGCCGAGGCGCTGGAGGGGAGCGAGGCCTTGGCGGCTGAAGCCCACCGCGCCCGCGCCATGGCCGACCGCGCGGTCCAGTCCGTCGCCCCAACGGCCGACCGACTGGCGGAGCTGCTGGCATGAAGCTCGCCACGCCGCGCTGGTGGTACGTCCGCTCGGGCGCCCCCGCCCCGCTGGCGAGGCTGCTGCTGCTGCCCCTGTCCTGGGTGTGGGCCGCCGTCACCGCCAACCGCATCGCCCGCGCCCAGCCGTTCGATCCCGGCGTGCCGGTGATCTGCGTCGGCGGCCTGACCATGGGCGGCACGGGCAAGACCCCGGTCGCCCGCGAGATCCTGCGCCGGATGCGGGCGGCCGGGGTGGAGGCGCAAGGCCTGTCCCGCGGCTACGGCGGCGCCGAGGCCGGCCCCCTGCGGGTCGACCCGGCCGTGCATATCGCCGCCCAGGTCGGGGACGAGCCCCTGATGCTGGCCCGCGACGTTCCGGTCTGGATCGCCCGCGACAGGGCGCAAGGCGCGAAGGCGGCCGCGGCGGCGGGGGCGAAGGCGCTGGTGCTGGATGACGGCCACCAGAACCCCAGCCTGAAGAAGACCCTGTCCCTGGTGGTGGTGGACGGGGAAACCCGCAACGGCGAGTGGCCCTTCGGCGACGGGGCCGTGTTCCCCTCGGGCCCCATGCGCGAGCCCCTGAAGGTCGGCCTCGCCCGCGCCGACGCGGTGGTGGTGCTGATGCCCGCGGGCGTCGCGGAACCTGACGCAGCGCTGATGGCCCTGTTCGCTCCCAAACCTGTCCTGATCGCCCGGCTTGAAGCCGCCGCCCCGCCCCCGCCAGGCCCGCAGGTCGGCTTCGCGGGCGTGGCCAAGCCCTGGAAGATCGAGCGTGCCCTGACCGATGCCGGCTGTAGCCTGGTGGACTTCGCGCCCTTCCCCGATCACGCCGCCTTCGACGAGCAGACGCTGCAGTTCCTGGCCCACCGCGCGGCCCTGTTCGACGCGGGCCTGGTCACCACCGAGAAGGATTGGGCCCGCCTGACCCCCGAGTGGCGCGAGCGCGTCACAGCCTGGCCCGTGCGGGTGAGGTTCGAGGACGAGGCGGCCGTGGACAGGTTGCTAGGGCTCTAAGGCTCCAGCACCGTCAGGCGGCGAACGATCAGGTCGTCGATCTCAAGGTGGCGGAAGCGGGCCTTGCCGACCGCCAGCCGGCCGATGGCCAGGGCGCCGATGGCGAGCGCCCCAATGGCGAGAGCGCCGAGGGCTGTGGCGGCCAGCGCCACCGCGGTCAGGGCTTGCGGAGAGCCGGGCGTCGGCAGGCCGAAGCGGTGGCGGGACGGGTACCAGTGGACGATTTCCGGGGCTTCGGCTTCGTCGTCCAACTCGGATTCGTTCATGAGAGGCCTCCCGCGGCGCCAACTTCGATTCAACGACCGCGGGAGCGCCGACGTTCCGGCGCAGAGCGCGTCAGGCGAAAGTGTGAGCGGTTTCGCCGCCCGGACGCGCTCTAAAATGCAAAATGTAGAGCCTTTCTAACGGATCAGATGAAGCCATCTGATCCTGAAAGGCTCTAGCCGCCAAGTTCCTGGCGAACGATTTTCGCCCCCTCGACCATCGCCCTCATCTTGCCGAAGGCGACCTCGCGGGGGAGGTACTTCAGCCCGCAGTCAGGAGCGACCACCACCTTGCTCGCATCGATGTGCGGCAGGGCCCGGCGGATGCGTGCGGCCACGGTCTCGGGGGTCTCGATCTCGGGCGTGGAGAGGTCGAGCACGCCCAGGATGATGGTCTTGCCCGGCAGTTTCTCCAGTACGGTGGTGTCGAGGTTCGACTGGGCCGTTTCGATGGAGATCTGGTCGACCGAGCAGTTGCAGAACTCCGGCAGGAAGTTGTAGCCCGCCGGGCGCTCGTGGATCAGGTGGGCGTAGCCGAAGCAGATGTGCACCGCCGTGGTTCCGCCGACCCCGTCCAGGGCCGCGTTCAGGGCTTCCAGGCCGTACTCGCGGGCCTTCTCGGAGCGGGCCTGCATGTAGGGCTCGTCGATCTGCACCACCGCCGCGCCCGCGGCGAACAGGTCGCGGATCTCCTCGTTGACCGCCTCGGCGTAGGCGAGCGCCAGTTCCTTGTCGGTCTTGTAGAAGTCGTTCTGGGCCTGCTGCTGCATGGTGAAGGGCCCCGGCACGGTCACCTTCACCGGCTTGTCGGTCAGGGTCTTCAGGAACTTCAGGGCGTCCACCTCCACCGAGCGCTTGCGGCGGATCTTGCCGGCGACGCGGGGCGCCGAGACGGGGTGGCCCGAACGGTCGAATGCCTGGCCGGGGTTGGCGAGGTCGATCCCTTCGAGCGCATTGGCGAAGCGGTTGGAGTAGCTCTCCCGGCGGATCTCCCCGTCGGTGATGATGTCGAGTCCGGCGCGCTCCTGCGCTTCGACGGCCATGATGGTGGCGTCCTGCTGCGCCTCCTCCAGCCATTCCTCCGGCACGCGCCACAGGGACGGGGTCGGCGTGCGGGGCGGGAAGCGAGAGGCCAGGGCCTTGCGGTCGATCAGCCATTCGGGCTGCGCGTAACTGCCGACGAGCGAAGTCGGGAACAACATCACCAAGGTTTCCTCTCGAAGCGGACCGAGCGGACCCCGGCCTCCATGAATTCAGCGGAGGCCATTGGCGGGGCCGCAGCGCGCGCCGTCAACACTGCTAAGGGCGGGGCGGGGCGGAAAGGCCGACTTTCACCCTCTGGCCTTCGTCCGAAGCTGAGGCTAAATCGCAGGCATGGCCGGACATTCAAAATTCAAGAACATCCAACACCGCAAGGGCCGCCAGGATAAGGCGCGCTCCAAGGTCTTCTCCAAGCTGTCGCGGGACATCACCCTCGCCGCCAAGCAGGGCCTGCCCGATCCCGCCGCCAATTCGCGCCTGCGCCTGGCCATCATCGCCGCCAAGGCCGAGTCCATGCCCAAGGAGAATATCGACCGGGCGATCAAGAAGGCGATCTCCGGCGAGACCGACAATATGGAAGAGATCCGCTACGAGGGCTTCGGCCCCGGCGGCGTCGGCCTGATCGTCGAGGTCCTGACCGACAACCGCAACCGCGCAGCCGCCAACGTCCGCACCGCCTTCGGCAAGAACGGCGGGGCCATGGGCGAGACCGGCTCGGTGGCCTTCATGTTCGAACGGGTCGGCCAGATCGTCTACCCGGCCAAGACCGCATCCGAGGACGCGGCCATGGAAGCCGCCATCGAGGCCGGCGCCGACGACGTGGAATCCGACGAGGAGACCCACACCATCTACTCCGCCTTCGAGGACCTGTCGGCGGTGGTGGACGCCCTGGAGGCCAAGCTCGGCCCGCCCAAGTCCACGGCCATTATCTGGCGGCCCAAGACCACCACCCCGATCGCGGGGGACCAGGCGGGGACCCTGATGAAGCTGATCGACGCCCTCGACGACGAGGACGACGTCCAGACCGTCTACGCCAACTTCGAGATGAGCGACGAGGAGTTCGGCCGGCTGGCGGGTTAGGACGAGCGGTCGGGGGGCCGGCGATGGCGACCATCTTCAGGAACCCGAACCTCGAGGACTATTTCGTCGAGGTGGGCGGGATCACGGCCGACACGCCGCTCGGGGCGATCAAGCCGGTCACGGACCCCTACGAGGACGGCAAGGTGCTGTCCTTCCCGGACCTGAAGTTCGACATCGACCACGATTTTTGGGCCGCCCTGCCGGCCGACGCCTATCCCAAGCTGAAGAAGCTTTCATCGGCCGCCGCCCCCGGCGACCTGGACGACGACCGCCGGCTGGACCGCAGCCTGGAACTCGCCGCCCTGCCGCCGGAGATGGAGGCGGACCTGCGCCGGGAAATCCGCCGGGTCTACGAGCAGGTCCTGCCCGTCTACGAGCACCTGTTCGGGGATTATGTGTTCACCCGGCGCCAGGTGGTGTGGCGGCTGAACACCATCCGCAACGAGAACCTGCACGTCGACACCTACAACGAGCTCTTTCCGGATCACTTCGCGCGGCTTTTCATCAATCTCGATAACCAGCCTCGCATCTGGCAGACCAGCTATTCGATCCAGGAGATCGTCGCCCTGTTCGGCCATGAGGCCTCGGCGGAGATCCTCCGCGCGGGGAACGGCAGCGAGGTTTTCCTGGAGCTGAACCGCGCGGCGTTCGGCGCCGGGTCGCGGGTCTGGTGGGACGGCCGGCCCCGCCACGTCGCCTACTTCGATCCGGGCGACGTCTGGGCCGTGGACAGCCGGCAGCGGGCGCACCAGATCTTCTATGGCCGGCGGGCGGTCTCCATCGACTTCTTCGTCGATCCGGCCAGCATGAAGCATCCCGAACGGCAGTATCTGGCCCTCGCCGAGCGTTTCCGGAACTCGGGAAATTAACCTTCCGTAAAGGCTTTCAAGGCGGCTTTCGGATTGCGCCCCCGCAGGCGATGCTCCGGAACGCATGATGAACGCGATTCGCATCCTCGGCCTCGATCCAGGGCTTCGCCGCACCGGCTGGGGCGTGGTGATCTCGGAGGGCGCGCGCCTGTCCCACGTGGCCCATGGGGTGATCGCTCCGCGCGAGACCCTGGCCTTCTCCGACCGGCTGCTGTTCCTGTTCGAGGCCATCGTCCAGGTGATCGCCGAGCACGCCCCGCACGAGGCCGCGGTGGAGGAGGTGTTCGTCAACATGAACCCGTCCTCGACCCTCAAGCTCGGCCACGCCCGCGCCGCCTCCCTGATCGCCCCGGCCCAGGCCGGCCTGCCCGTGGCCGAGTACGCCGCCCGGCTGGTGAAGAAGTCGGTCGTCGGCGCCGGCGCCGCAGACAAGGCGCAAGTCGGCTTCATGATCCGCCGCCTGCTGCCGACCGCGGGGGCGACCTGCGAGGACGCGGCCGACGCCCTGGCCGTCGCCATCACCCACGCGAACCTGCGCGCCGCCCGCCTCAGGGGCGCGGCATGAGGGGCGCGGCATGATCGGGCGCCTGCGCGGCAGCGTCGCCGAGATCGGCGAGGACGAGGTCCTGATCGACGTCATGGGGGTCGGCTATGTGGTCCGCTGCGGATCGCGCACCCTCTCGCGCCTGCCTCCCATCGGCGAGGAGATCACCGCCCATATCGAGAGCCAGACCCGCGAGGACGGCACGCGCCTCTACGGCTTCCTGACCCGCGAGGAGCGCTCGGCCTTCGCCACCCTGCAGACCGTGCAGGGCGTCGGCCCCAAGGCCGCGCTGGCCCTGCTCGACGTGATGAGCCCCGGCGAACTCGCTGTCGCCGTCGCCCGCGAGGACAAGGCCGCCGTCGGCCGCGCCAACGGCATCGGGCCCCGTCTTGCCCAGCGCATCGTGGTGGAGCTGAAGGACAAGCCCCTCGGCCCCGGCCTGACCGTCGGCGAGTTCGACGCCGCCGTGCGCGGCGCCCCCACCATCGCCGCCAAGCCTTCCGCCTCGGGCGAGGCCACCGCCGCCCTGATGGGCCTGGGGATCGCCGAACCCCTGGCCCGCCGGGCCGTGGAGACCGCTCACGCCCGTCTCGGCGATGACACCCCGCTGGCGGCCTTGATCAAGGCCGCCCTGCAGGAGACCGCCCGGTGACCCGGCTGGTCTCCGGCGATCCGGCCGCCTTCGAAGGCGCGGACAAGGCGCTGCGTCCCCAGACCCTGGCCGAGTTCGTCGGCCAGGCGCCGGTCAAGGCCAACCTCAAGGTCTTCATCGACCAGGCCCGGGAGCGCGCCGAGGCCCTGGACCACGTGCTGCTGTTCGGCCCGCCGGGCCTGGGCAAGACCACCCTGGCCCAGATCGTCGCCCGCGAGCTGGGGGTGAATTTCCGCGCTACCTCCGGCCCGGTCCTGGCCAAGGCCGGGGACCTGGCGGCGATCCTGACCAACCTGGAGCCCCGGGACGTCCTCTTCATCGACGAGGTGCACCGCCTGCCGCCTGCCGTGGAGGAGATCCTCTATCCGGCCATGGAGGACCATGTGCTGGACCTGATCATCGGCGAGGGCCCGGCGGCGCGCTCGATCCGCATCGATCTGGCGCCCTTCACCCTGGTCGCGGCCACGACGCGGGCTGGATTGCTGGCGACGCCCCTGCGGGACCGCTTCGGCATCCCGCTGCGCCTGGAATTCTACACGCCGGCCGAGCTGAAGTCGGTCCTGACCCAGGCTGCCCGCAAGATGGGGGTCGAGCTTTCCGAAGAGGGCGCCGCCGAGATCGCCGGCCGGGCGCGGGGCACGCCGCGAGTGGCGGGACGCCTGCTTCGCCGGGTGCGCGACTTCGCGGGCGCCGAGGGCGCGGCGGTGATCGACCGCGCCTGCGCCAGCCGGGCGCTGGCCCGACTGGAAGTGGACGAGGCCGGGCTGGACAGCCTGGACCGGCGCTACCTGCGCGCCCTGATCGAGACCTACGGCGGCGGCCCGGTCGGCGCCGAGACCCTGGCGGCGGCCCTGGCCGAAGCGCGGGACTCCGTCGAAGACGTGATCGAGCCCTTCCTGCTGCAGCAGGGCTTCGTGCTGCGCACCCCCCGCGGGCGCGTCGCCGGCGGCAAGGCCTACCTGCACCTCGGCCTGCCCTCCCCCGCCAAGCCCCCCGCCCAGGCGGGCCTGTTCGAGGAAGACGCATGAGCGGCGCCGAACCCACCGCCGGCTGGTTCGAGGGGCGCGAGCACCGGCTGCCGGTGCGGGTCTATTACGAGGACACCGACTTCACCGGGGCGGTCTATTACGCCAACTACCTGAAGTTCTTCGAGCGCGGCCGCTCGGACTTCCTGCGCCTGGCCGGCCCCGGCCATTCGGCCCTGCTGGAGCGGGACGATCCCCTGGCCTTCGCCGTCACCCGGATCGAGGTCGACTACCACCGCCCGGCGCGGATCGACGACGCCCTGATCGTGGCCACCACCTTCGACGGTCTGGCCGGGGCGCGGGTGACCATCCGCCAGCGGCTGCTGCGCGGGGATGAGCCATTGGTCAGCGCGTCTGTACAGGTGGCGTGCATCGGCCTCGACAAGCGTCCACGACGTCCCCCGGCGGCCTTGGTCCAGGGCTTGCAGCCCTATCTCCTTCCGGCCGAAAGCCCTTTAGCGCCTTAGTTTCGTCAATCCCGTCGGCCCTCTTCGACCCCCTCACGGAATTCAGCGGCCCATGACCCCAGACGCCAATGTCCTGACGCCCGAGAGCTTCGGCCTCGTCGCCATCTTCCTCAGCGCCGACTGGGTGGTGAAGGCAGTGATGGTGGGCCTCGCCCTCGCCTCCCTGTGGTCTTGGGCGATCATCGTCGACAAGTCGTTCCGCCTGTCGTCCCTCAACCGCCGCGCCGACCGTTTCGAGGACGCCGTCGCCTCGGGCCGCAGCCTGGAGGACATCGCCGCCGAGGCGGGGGAACGCCCCCGCCACGCCCTGCCGCGAATGCTGCAGACGGCCTTACGCGAATGGCGCGAGGCCAAGGGCGGCCGCAACGGCATGACCGAGACCCAGACGGCGCTGCTGATCCAGCGCATCGACCGGGGCCTCGACAGCGTCATCGCCCGCGAGACCCGCCGGGTGGAGGAGGGGCTGGGCAGTCTGGCCATCGTCGCCACCGCCTCGCCCTTCGTCGGCCTCTTCGGCACGGTCTGGGGGATCATGACCGCCTTCCAGGCCATCGCCATCCAGCGCAACACCAACCTGGCGGTGGTCGCGCCCTCGATCGCCCACGCCCTCTTCGCCACGGCCATCGGCCTGATCGCGGCCATCCCGGCCTATATCGCCTACAACAAGTTCTCCACCGACGCGGGCAAGTTCACCGGCCGGCTGGAGGCCTTCGCCGACGAGCTGGCGGCGGCGGTGACCCGGCGCCTCGGCGATCGGCTCGCCGAGAAGTCGATCCCGGAAAACTGAGCCATGGCGCTCTCCACCCACGACGCCCTCTCCATCGGCGGCCGCGGCCGGCGCCGCCGCACGCGCAGCCGCGCGGCCCTGTCCGAGATCAACGTCACGCCTCTGGTGGACGTGATGCTGGTCCTCTTGATCGTCTTCATGGTCTCGGCGCCGCTGCTGACCGTGGGCGTGCCGGTGGACCTGCCGCGCACCGAGGCCGCCACGGTGGACACCCCCAGCGAGCCCCTGACCATCACGGTGCGCAAGGAAGGCCAGATCTTCCTGCAGGAGACCGAGACCCCCTACGACCAGCTGGCGGTCCGGCTGAAGACCCTGGCCGGGGACGGCTTCGACAAGCCGATCTACGTCCGCGCCGACGCCGCCGCCCCCTACGGGCGGGTGGCCCAGGTCATGGCCCGGCTCTCCACCTCGGGCTTCACCGCCATCAACCTGATCACCGACACCGGCGGCTCCACGCCGCCCGCCGCGCCCAAACCCGCCGCCGCCGCCGCCCAGCCTCCCGGAGGGGGCTAGCGGGCCATGGACCGGGTGCGCTCAGCCAACCTGACCCCGGCGTTGATCGCTTCGGCGGCCCTGCACGTGGCCGCCGTCGGCGCGGGCTTCATCGTCTGGCCGCATGACACCCCCACCGTGCTGATGAAGGCCTCCGCCGTGCCGGTGACCATCGTGACTTCCGCGCCGGTCGCCGACATCCGCCCCGCCGTCGAGGCCGACGTGCAGGAGACCGCCGCGGTCCCCGAGCCGACCCCGGAGGCCGTGCCCGCGCCCCCCGCTCCGGTGCAGGCCGCCCCCGCTCCTGCCCCCACGCCGAAGGTGGCGCCCGCCCCTGCGCCCAAGCCCAAGCCGACCCTCGACCTGGACGCCCTGGCGGCGAACCTGCCCAAGCCGAAGCCCCAGCCGCGCCGTCCGGCCCTGGACCTCGAGGCCCTGGCCGCCAACGTCCGCACCCCGCCCCAGCCCCGCGCCGGCCCGACCCGCGCCAACGCCGCCCAGGGTCCCGCCCGCGTGGAGACCGACACCAAGGCCCGTCCTGCCGTCGGGGCGGCGCAGGGCCTTTCGGGCAGCGAGATCGACGCCCTGCGCTCCAAGCTGATCAAGCTGTGGAACCCCAACTGCGGGGTCGAGGGCGCCGCCAACGTCCTGATCCGGGTGGAGATGCGCCTGACCCCCGACGGGCGGGTGATCGAGGCGGTGGACCTCGACGCCGACAAGAACCAGAGCCATCCGGTGCTCTCGGCCGCCTCGGCGCGGGCGCTCAGCGCCGTAGCCCGCGGCCAGCCCTACAGCGAGCTGTCGCGCGACACCTACGCGTTCTGGCGCGACATCATCTTCACCTTCAACGCGCGGGACGCCTGCCGATGAGCGCGGCCCGGTTCGCGCGTCACGCGCATTTGCTACGCCCCAGAGGCGAAACACGCCTAGCTTGGCATCCGAGGAGTTGTCCGATGCGTCCTGGTTCGCTGTTCGCCGCCCTGATCCTGCCCTTCGCCCTGGCGCTGGCGGTGCTGTCCGGCTCGGCCTCGCCCGCCACGGCGGCGGTCGAGGTGAACATCAACCAAGGCAACGTCGAACCCCTGCCGATCGCCATTCCGCCCTTCGCAGGCCGTGACCAGCGCTCCCAGAATGTGGGGGCGCAACTGGCCCAGGTGATCTCGTCCAACCTGCAGCGGTCAGGCTTCTTCCGGCCGCTGGACCCCAACAGCTTCATCGAGCGGAACCTGGACGTCAGCGTCCAGCCGAAGTTCGAGGACTGGAAGGTGATCAACGCCCAGGCCCTGGTGAACGGGTCGGTGACCACCGAGGCGGACGGACGCCTGCGCGTCGATTTCCGCATCTGGGACGTCTACAACGGCCAGCAATTGCAGGGCCTGCAGTTCCTCTCGACGCCCGAGAACTGGCGGCGGATCGCCCACAAGATCTCCGACGTGGTCTACAAGCGCCTGACCGGCGAAGAGGGCTATTTCGATACCCGCATCGTCTTCGTGGCCGAGAGCGGCCCCAAGACCGCCCGGGTCAAGCGGCTCGCCATCATGGACCAGGACGGGGCCAACCCCAGCTACCTGACCGACGGCAGCTACATGGTCATGACGCCGAGGTTCTCCACCACCGACCAGGAGATCACCTACATGGCCCTGCGCGCCGACTCTGCGCGGGTCTACCTCTTCAACATCGAGACCGCCCGCCAGGAGACCATCGGCGACTTCCCCGGGGTGGTGTTCGCCCCGCGCTTCTCGCCCGACGGCGCCAAGGTGGCCTTCTCGGTGGACCGGGCCGGCAATTCGGACGTCTATCTGATGGACCTTCGGAGCCGCCAGAGCACCCGGCTGACCAACGACCCCTCCATCGACACCTCGCCCTCCTTCTCGCCGGACGGGACCAGGATCGCCTTCAACTCCGACCGGGGCGGCAGCCCGCAGCTCTATGTGATGAACGCCGACGGCTCGGGCGCGAGGCGCATCTCCCCCCCGGGCTCGGGCCGCTACACCACACCGGTGTGGAGCCCGAAGGGGGACTTCATCGCCTTCACCAAACAGACCGGCGGCCAGTTCCACATCGGGGTGATGCGCCCCGACGGCTCGGACGAGCGGATTCTGACCACCAGCTACCTCGACGAAGGCCCCACCTGGGCCCCCAACGGACGGGTGCTGATGTTCTTCCGCGAAACCGAGGGTGGAGCGTCGCGTTTGTGGACTGTGGATATTTCGGGCCGAAACGCCCAACTGGCGCCTTATCCAAGCGCGGGAAGCGATCCCGCGTGGTCTCCGCTTCTGAAGTGATAAGTATTTTGAGGTGATGAGTAGCTAGATCGTGAGTTGATTCGAATTCCCGGCCCGCTCGCCGGGGGGAAATTGGCGCCGAGTGGGGCGTCGCAACCTTAGGAGGATGTCATGCCCCTAACCCTGCGTTCCGCCGTTAACTCGGTCGTGGTCCTCGCGGCCCTCCTGGCCCTCGGCGCCTGCGCCACGCCGAAGCCGGAGGGGCCCGCGCCCGTTCCGCCGCCGCCCACGGCCCCGACCCCGCCGCCGGCCCGTCCGCTCCCGCCCGCCCAGCCGCCGATCGCCCGCGGCCCGATCCCGGGCTCGGTGGAGGACTTCGTGGTCTCCGCCGGCGACCGCATCTACTTCGACTTCGACCAGTACTCGGTCCGTCCCGACGGGCGGCTGGTGCTGGACCTGCAGGCCGCCTGGCTGAACCGCTATCCCGGCGTGCAGGTGCGGATCGAAGGCAATTGCGACGAGCGCGGCACACGCGAATACAACCTCGCCCTCGGCGCCCGCCGGGCCGAGTCGGTGCGGGCCTATCTGGTGAGCCGCGGCGTCAACGCCTCGCGCATCACCACCATCTCGTACGGCAAGGAGCGGCCCATCGACTCCGGCACGAACGAGGACGCCTGGGCCAAGAACCGCAACGGCCACACCACCCTGGTCAGCGGCGCTCGCTGAACGCGCTAAAAAGGGAGGGGACGCGCCCGCGTTCCCTCCCGGTCGCGGCTTAAGCGTGAAGTCGGCCTAACGTCGGCCATGGTTTTGCGCTTCAGTTTCGCCTCGACGCGCCGCATGGTCGGGCGGCGACCCTTTGGCTAGAGACGACCCCATGATCGTGCGCGCCCTAAGCATTTTCGCCGTCGCCGGCCTGTTGTCGGCCACCCTTGCCGCCCTCCCGGCCAAGGCCCAGTCCGACGCCGAGCGCCGGATCAGCCGCCTGGAGCAGACGGTCAAGACCCTGCAGTCGATCATCTTCCAGGGCCAGGCCACCGGCCAGCCGGTGGTGGTCAAACCCGAAGGCGCCGATCCCGAGGTCGCGGGCCTGCGCCAGCGCCTGGACGACCTGGAGGTAAGCCGCCGGGGCGATGTCGGCCAGGCCGAGAGCCTGAGCCGCGACCTGCAGGACGCCGCCCGCAACCGCACCGCCGACCGCGCCGCCGCCGATGCCCAGATCAAGGCCCTGAACGATCGCATCGCCCGGCTGGAGACCCAGCTGGCGGCGGCCGTCGCCGCCCAGCAGGCCGCCGCGGCCCAGGCCCAGGCCCAGGCCTTCGCGACCGGCCCTGAAGCCGAACTGCCCGCCGCTCCGCCGCCTCCGGGTTCGGCCCGCGCGCGCCTCGGCGCCGACGCCACCGCCCGCGCCCAGGCCGGCGACACCGGCGTGCTCGGGACACTGCCGGGACGCCCCGCCGCAGCCGCCCCCGTCAGCGATGAGGCCGGGGCCTATCGCGACGCGCGGGCCCTCCTGACCTCCGGCGACTACGCCGCCGCCACCGCCGCCTTCCAGGACTATGTGGCCCGCTACCCCGAGGCCGCCCGCGCGCCCGAGGCCTATTACTGGCTGGGCGAGACCTACTACCTGCGCGAGGCCTACCGGCAGTCGACGGGGGCCTACGCCGCGGCCCTGAAGTCCAAGCCCAAGACCACCTGGGCGCCGGACGCCATGGTGCGGCTGGGCGAATCCCTGGTGCAGACCAACCAGAACGCCCAGGCCTGCGCCGCCGCCGATGAGTTCGAAAAGACCTACGCCGCTCGCGCCTCGGCCGCCGCCAAGACCCGCGCGGCGAGCGTGCGGCGCCGCGCCAAGTGCGCCTGACCGACCCGGTCGCGGAGGTCGCCTTCGCGGCGTTTCACCGCCGTCTGGACGCCGCCTCGCCCGCGCCCCTCGCCCTGGCCCTTTCCGGCGGTGGAGACTCCCTCGCCCTCCTGCACCTCGCCTGCGCCTGGGCCCGCAAGGGCGGCCGGCCCGTCCTGGCCCTGACCCTCGACCACCGCCTGAACCCCGACAGCGCCGACTGGACCCGCTTCGCCGCCGACGCCGCCCGCGCCGCCGGGGCGCAGTGGCGCGGCCTTTCCTGGGACGGCCCCAAGCCTTCAACCGGCCTGCCCGCCGCCGCCCGCGCCGTCCGCCACGCCCTGATCGCCGAGGCCGCCCGCGAGGCGGGGGCAGGCGTGGTCCTGTTCGGCCACACCGCCGACGACGTGGCGGAGGCCGCCCTGATGCGCGCGACCGATGTCCCCGACCTCGGGACTTTACGCGAATGGTCCCCCTCCCCCGCCTGGCCCGAGGGGCGCGGGGTGTTCCTGCTGCGGCCCTTGCTTGGGATTTCGCGGGGGGCCCTGCGCGGCTGGCTGCAGGCGCGCAAGCTGGATTGGCTCGAGGACCCGGCAAACGAGGATCAGCGGTTCGCCAGGGCGCGAGCCAGAACAGCTCTTTCAACCGCTCATCCCGGCGAAAGCCGGGACCCAGGCGTTTTTTTTGGCGAGCGAGCGGGTTTCAGAAAAAACCTGGGGCCCGGCTTTCGCCGGGTTGAGCGGGACTTGGGGGGTGAGGCGGTCGTAGGGCCGGACGGATCGATTTCCATTCCCCGCCAGGCGATCGTCCACGCCGATCCCGAGGCCGCGCGGCGGTTCCTGGCGGCGGCGCTGCTGTGCGCCTCGGGCGGGGTTCGGCCGCCGAGGACCGTCGCGCTCGACCGGCTGCTGGCTCGGCTGGCCGCGGAGGAAACCGTGACCGCCACCCTGGCGGGTTCGCGCGTCGTGGCAGAAGGCGAAACGGTGCGGTTCGGGCGGGAAGCGGGGCGCAAGGGGCTGGAATCCCGGGCGCTGGACCCCGGCCGGATGCAGGTCTGGGACGGGCGGTTCGAGGTGCAGGCCGATGCGCCAGGCCTGACCCTGCGCTCCCTTGCCGGGTTCGCGGCAAGGCTGTCGAAGACGGACAGGGCGGCGCTAACCGCGATCGCCGCGGCGTTCCGGCCCGCCCTGCCGGTGCTGAGCGACGACGCCGGCAGCGTCGCCCTGCCCGGCCCCCTCGGGAGCGGGGCAGGGCGAATCCGCGCCCTGGCGGGGGGCAGGCTGGCCGCCGCCTGCGGCCTGATCGCGCAGGAAAGCGCCCTATCCCCCGCCAAGCTCGAAGCCGGACATGGCGCCGAAGCCGCGGTCATCCTATCTTGAGGCTCAGAGGCTAAAGCTAGCCGCCCGAGACATCTCCGCCTGGCGCGTCGCGCCATGCCGAAGGATCCAGTGATGAACCTGCGCAATCTCGCGATCTGGGGCGTGATCATCGCCGTTCTGATCACGCTCTACAGCGTCATGAATCCGGGGACCAAGGCCACGGCCGCGGGCGAGATCAGCTATTCGGAGCTGCTCGGCAAGATCGACTCCAACCAGGTCAAGAACGTCTCCCTGCGCGGCGAGACCGTGCAGGCCAGCGATTCCGCCGGCCACCGCTACACCGCCATCACCCCCGCCGCCCAGGACGACCTCCTGAAGCGGCTGGAGGCGCACGGGGTCAACATCAACGTGCAGTCGGCCCAGTCGCCGGGCTGGTTCCAGCTCCTGAGCGGCCTCCTGCCTGTGCTGCTGCTGGTCGGGGTGTGGATCTTCTTCATCCGCCAGATGCAGGGCGCGGGACGCGGGGCCATGGGCTTCGGCAAGTCCAAGGCGCGGCTGCTGACCGAGAACAAGAACCGCGTCACCTTCGAGGACGTGGCCGGCGTGGACGAGGCCAAGGAGGAGCTGCAGGAGATCGTCGATTTCCTGAAGGACCCGGGCAAGTTCCAGAAGCTGGGCGGCAAGATTCCCAAGGGCGCCCTGCTGGTCGGCCCTCCGGGCACCGGCAAGACCCTGCTGGCGCGCGCCATCGCCGGCGAGGCGGGCGTGCCCTTCTTCTCCATCTCCGGCTCGGACTTCGTGGAAATGTTCGTCGGCGTCGGCGCCAGCCGCGTGCGCGACATGTTCGAACAGGC